>JACREW010000066.1 GCA_016212685.1 Nitrospirota bacterium | reverse complement strand
TGCACCTGCAGCAGCCCGTGCAGAAAAACCTCGAAAACTTGTTCACCGGGTATCTGAACTTGCGGTAATACCGGTGTCTCTGGCGCGCCGCGCGGGACTTCCTGAAATTCTCTCCGCCTGCCACCTTTGCAAAAGGCTCGAGCTGGCATGAATCCCAATTTCTATAACGCCTCCCTGTTTTTAAGTTCATATCCATCTCATCTATGACGTCGAAGCAATAGCATGTAGGACAGACATTCGTGCAGTTGCCGCATGAAAGGCACCTCTCCTCCAGTTCTTTCCATACCGCGCTTTCAAATGCCCTGTCGAACATCTCCGGTATGAGTCTCGGCTCTATGGGCGCCTCGTTTTTGAATACAGCCCTTTTCTTTTCCCTAATGCCTTTAAGCTCTTCTAAATTCGAGGCTTCAGCGCTTTTGAAATACTTTGTAGATTCCACCATGTCTTCGCCGACCTGCGTATTCACATGCACTATGAAGTAATTGCCGAGGTCGGTGAAGAACAGGTCGTATCCTCCGTTAGGAAGATGGGAACTCACAAGGCAGCAACTCGCGTATTCGTCGCAGTATTCATTGCACTCAAGACCGATTATGCCTATACTTCTCTTTCTAATAAGGTAATTGTAATCTCTCGGACGGATGGAAAAGACCATGTTAAGGCACTGGATTCCGGCAAGATCGCATGTATGCACGCCGAATAATGTTATCTTTTCATGCTCCACGACCGGCTTTACATCGAGCCCCTTTGTAATATTGAATTCGAGCAGGGTTTCCTGCCGGGGCATGAAGAACTTTTTAGGCGGGATGATTGTCGGGATATACTTCAAAGCGACGTCCTCGCCGGAACTCACCTCCTGAAACGAAAAGCTGTTATATCCCTTCGATACCGGGGCCGCCAGCTTTTGGAGCTTGGCAAGCCTCGATATGAAACCGCCGAAATCATCCTTCATTAATATTACGTATTCCATATCTCTCACACAGGCATATTTAACGCCCCCTCTGTCCCCCTCTTAAAATAAGAGGGGGAAGGGGGAGTTAATCAAATCATAGAGGACGACATGGCGCTTGTCAATCAATAAAATAGCGGCTTATTTTTTGACATATATCTTGATTGCGACCTATTTAAACGTCATTACTTTGACTGCTCCATTCCAAAAAACCAGAAAATCAATAAGATATTAATGGCATATTTTATGCTTATTGTTTTTATGTAATACCCAAATCCAGCGATAAAAATCGCACATTGTCATGGTGAGCCCTTCGGTATATGTCATCCTGAGCCTGCCGAAGGATGGCAGCACTCAGGGCAAGCCTTGTCGAACCATGAGAAGCGATTCACCCTTCGACAGGCTCAGGGTGACAGTTTCTCAATTGATTACAAGTTTATCGCTGGATTTGGGTAATATATAGTGCAAATATAATTATGGAATTTTTCCATTGGGAAGTGATAAACTTTGAATTAGGCAGCAGGCGTTAAGCCGTCATTAAGCGTTAAATATAATTTAAAGATAGGAGGCATTATGATGAAGAAGTTATTAAAAAATGAGAAAGGTTTCACCCTCATCGAACTTGCCATCGTGCTGGTGATAATCGGCATTATCATTGGCGCGGTGATGAAGGGGCAGGATTTGATTGAAAACGCACGGCATAAAAAGCTTGCCAATACCGTAAAACAATTTGAAGTCCTCGCATGGGGATTTTTAGACAGAAAAGGCTATTTCCCGGGAGATGATTCTCCGCGCGACGGGTTGATAGAAGGCAATGTAAGTACGGCACTAATAAGTAGTGGCAGATTTCTTGACCCCCCTACAACCAATTCAATCATCCTCGGCTCATTTACATTTTATGTGTGGCTTGGCAATAGCGGAACAAGGAATATTATAGCAGTAACTAACACAGACGGAGCGACAGCCGCTGTCCTTGGCAACGAAGAACTTGCATATATGGAAGCATTCGACACCTCTATTGACGGAACAGCGAATGGTAATGGTGGAAGGGTAAGGGCTACAACAACTGCCATGACACTTAATAGCGGTTCATGGCTTGTGACAGGCACTCCCGCTTCGGCTACATGGGACACAGCAAATGTAAGAGCGTTAATTTATTACTTTGACAGAAACCCATAAATAGTGAAGAGGGGGAAAATGGTTGTTATTTTTCAAGCTGGTTTTTCAAAAAGGGAGGCAAATGCCTCCCTTTTTTTATTCTTGTTGCAAATGGGTCGATAATGTGCTATGTTTTGATTAAGGCAGCCAAAAAACCTAACAATGAAGGAGGTCTAAGATGAAAAACGCACAGACCAGAAAAGATTCAGAGTTCAGGGATAAAGCCGGTTTTACGCTTATTGAACTGGCTATAGTCTTGGTTATTATCGGCATTATCATCGGCGCTGTGCTTAAAGGTCAGGACCTTGTAGAAAACGCAAGGCATAAAAGGCTCGGCGCTGAAATCAAGCAGTGGGAAGTCCTAATATGGACATATTTTGACAGAGAAAGAAGATTTCCGGGAGACGCCGGCGGTAACGGCACCATAGGAGAAGCTACTGAAGATCCTAAGGCAGATTTTACAAACGCGGCTTTTGCGAGCCAGCCCTCTACAAACACCCTTACCCTCGGATCTTCGACATTCTACATCTATTTTGGAAACGCAGGAGCGAAAAAGAATGCAATTATCGTCTGCGTATCTGATGGCTGCACTGGAACGTTCAGTGCGCCTGAAGAGACAGGTTATGCCAAGTTCTTTGACGGCGCTATCGATGACACGGCGGATGGAGCAGCAGGCAGGGTGCTTGGCTTCGATACTGTTACCACAGCGCTTTCTGCTACATGGAGAGCAGAGATTGCATCAGCTACTACCGCAACTAATTACACATCTGCTACAAAGGCTTTTGCTTATTTCTTTGACAGAAAACGATAACGGATAACGAAACTCGTGTCTGTTTAAAGGGAAGCGGTTGCCTCCCTTTTTTTATATGCCCCCTCGGTTTTGTGTATAATAGTCAATAATGACAATTCTAATTAACGCAAACCGTTATCTATTAATAATATTGTCGTCTATCTTTCTTTTTGCAATGCATATCTTTCTCCCCAATATCGGAGGCGTGCTTGCGCATCAAAGAGAATACATCATATGGCTCGGCATAGGCGCGATTATCCTTATCGGAGCATTAAACGCCCTCCTTAAAAGACGGATAATAGAATCTCCTCTTAAAATATATATCTTTTTATTCGCGGCTCTGCTTCTTTCAAGCAGCATATTTAATCCCATTAAAAACATGGATCTCTTTATTACAAACTCTGCCCGGCTTGTTGCCGGAATCCTTCTATGGCTTGCCCTCCTTCAATTTGATCTAACCCCTAAAGAAAAAATTTCCATCCTGTTTCTGATATTCGTTTCCGCCGTCATAGAATCGATCATAGGAACAATGCAGTTTTTCGGCCTTTACAGATATATCCCGATTACTCCGGCGCCTG
>JACREW010000065.1 GCA_016212685.1 Nitrospirota bacterium | reverse complement strand
CCATAGCGCTGTCCTTCAGCTTTTCATAATAAGCCTTAATATCCATGTTTGAGGCGTTGTTTGATTGAAAGAAGATTTCTTTTGTCCTTCAGGCTCGTTACCTCTATGAATTAATATGCATACATAAGATTACAATATGCTATGCCCTAATTTGTAATTATGCCGAAAATTATTATCGTGATCTCAAAGGCTATCTGAAACGAAGATAAAGATCTTTAGCCCAGAAGCCTTTTCAAATCCTCTCTGTCGGTGATAGCCCTGTATTGCCCTCTCGGCTCGCGTCCTTTTGAAGGTGCGAGTTTTATAAGGCTTTTGAATTCGAATTCGGTGAACAGGGGGAGGAGGGCCGGCCAATCCGGTTCTTTGATTATCATGTCTTGAAGGCTTATATCTATCGGAATATTCGTATCTATGGTCGCGAGTATCTTGCTCAGTTTTATATTTTCTATGTTGTCGGCTATCATTTTTCTTAAGCGTTCGCTCGTTGTTTTCTCCGGATGGTCCATGAGTTCATCGAGGCTGCCTGCCTTTGAGAGGAGTTCTTTTGCCGTTTTTTCTCCGATACCCTTCACTCCGGGAATATTGTCCACGGTATCGCCCGTTATAGCCATTATTTCAGGAAGCCTTTCAGGAGGAACGCCGAATCTTTCGATAACATATTTCTCGTCGATAATTATATCTTTCATGGGGTCGTAAATTTTTATCCCGCCGTCCACTATTTGCATCATGTCTTTATCGCCGCTCAATATGAATACGGTTACTCCCTGAGACGCGGCCTTTTTCGCTATGGTGCCGATGATGTCGTCCGCCTCGTAGCCCGGCATCTCGAAGGAAGATATGTTAAAAGCGTTTATTATCTCTTTGATGTAGGGGATCTGTAAAATTAGATCGTTCGGCGTCTCGGGCCTCTGAGCCTTGTATTCTTCATATATCCGGTGTCTTTCCGTCGGTTGAGGCGAATCGAAGGCTATTGCTACGGCATCGGGCTTTTTCTCCCTGATTATTTTCATGATCATGTTTGTAAAGCCGTAGATGGCGTTGGTCGGGAAGCCCTTTGAATTGGTAAGCCCTCTTATGGCATGGAACGCCCGGTAAAAATAAGAATTGCCGTCTATTAAATAAAGGTTCATAGGTGATTATAGCATTTTAGTCCCCTTCGAATTCGGTCAGCGCGAACATCTTGTAGCCTTTCTCCATAAGCCTTTTCCTGCCGCCTACATCCGGCAGATCTACTATAAACGCCATCTCGGATACGACGCCTCCGAGCTTTTCAATGAGCGTCGCTGCAGCAAGGGCAGTCCCTCCCGTGGCAAGCAGGTCGTCGACCAACAGCACTTTTGCCCCTTTGGTTATCGCATCCTTGTGCATCTCTATGGTGTCGGTACCGTATTCCAATTCATATTCGTGCTTTATAGTTTCTGCGGGCAGTTTCCCTTTTTTTCTCACCGGAACGAAGCCTTTGCCCAGTGTGTAAGAAAGCGCGCCGCCGATTATGAATCCCCTCGATTCTATGCCCACGATTACGTCGAAATCCACGTCTCCTTTTATATATCGTTGCGTTAAATTGTCTATGACGAGCCTGAATCCCACCGGGTCTTTAATGAGAGTGGTAATATCCCTGAACATGATGCCTTTTTTAGGATAATCCGGCACTGTCCTTATTTTTGATTTAATCGGCATTCGCAACCTCCTATGCTCTGCATGAATCGCATTTCGTATTTTTTATCTTTGAGATTGTATGCAAGAGAAGTTTTTTAACATTATCCGCGTTCTTAGACATTATGGCGAGTATCATGTCCCACGTAACCGGCTTCTCGCCCTCTTTCCAGCAGTCATAATCAGTCGACATTGCTATGCTCTGGTAGCAGATGCCCGCCTCTCTTGCAAGTATAACCTCCGGCACTGTTGACATATTGATCACATCCGCGCCCCATGCCCTGAACATGTGCGATTCCGCCTTTGTGGAAAAACGGGGGCCTTCGATGGTAATTACAGTGCCTTTTGCGTGGTGCCTTAATTTAAGCCCCTTTGCCGAAGATGTAAGCAGGGAGCGCAGGTCTTTGCAAAAGGGCTCGCTCATCGGGGTGTGAATGACTTTTTCGTCATGGAACGTAAGCGGCCTGTGTTTTGTGAAGTCTATGAATTGGTCTATAAATACGAGGTCGCCGGGCCGTATCTTTTCCCTCAGAGAGCCGACGGCAGTTGTCGCGAGTATATGCGTGCAGCCCTCTTTTTTGAGGGCATGGATATTCGCCCTGAAATTAACGCCTGTCGGATAGATGGAGTGGTCTTTGCCATGCCGCGCTATGATTACGGTATCTACGCCGTTTATCTTTCCGACGGTCAAAGGAGATGACGGATTGCCGTAAGGGGTTTTTACCTTTTTTTCTTTTGCGCCCTTCATCAGACGGGGATCATCCAGTCCCGAACCTCCGATAACTCCGATCTTTATGTTGCCCATAAACGCTCCTAATAAAGTGAATTTCGATAGGAAAGATAAAACAAGACATAAATCAAAGTCAAGGGAAAACTGTAACGCCAACATGATAATGTCCTATACTGCCAATTTAGAAATGTCCTATAGAGAGACTGTTAAACTGTCTGATTTAAGAGGAGGACAGGAT
>JACREW010000069.1 GCA_016212685.1 Nitrospirota bacterium | reverse complement strand
GTGATACGGCTCGAGGCTGCCTATGTGCTTCAGCAGGGAATAACGGATGCAAAGGGAGGCAATATCGAGATACAGGCCGAAAACGCCTATTTCGGCGACGGCAAAACAACCGTTGCAAACCCCGACGGCAAAGGCGGGATAATAAACATAAACACAACCTCATCACTCGATGCAGTATTTGCTCACGAGATAAACGCAAGCGGCGCAGAGGGCGGCAGCATCAACATAGACGGAGGCCAATATGGAAGGATAATGCTCTCCTCCAAGCTCTTTGCAACAGGCTACACGGCAAAAGGCGGGCTCATAGAGGCGACAGCATATAACGCCTCATTGTTGGGCGCAACTGTAAACGCCGACGGCTTGACAGAAGGCGGCACGATCCATTGGGGAGGCGGCTGGCAGGGAAGCGGCAGCCTCAGACACGCTGATTATGCATTCATAGGCCCCGGCTCTCTGCTTTCAACCAAAGGCGGACAAAAGGGCGGGGAAATAGTAACATGGTCAAAAGAGACCACAAGGTTTTACGGCAAAGCAGACGCAAGTACGGAGGGGACTGTCCCTATTTACGGACCGACGCAAGTACGGAGGGGACTGTCCCTATTTACGGACCGGAGGTCGTAGAATTGGGACTGTCCCCGGCCTCTCGTGGAGGCAGGATAGAAATATCCTCAAAAAACCTGCTTGAGTATAAGGGAGAGGTGAATGCAGGTTTGGGCGGCACAGTGCTCTTTGACCCTAAAAATCTCACCCTTGTAGAGACCCTTCCTGACAGCCTCAGCATGGTAAAGCTGGCACATGGCAGTGATGTGGGAGGCGGACAGACCCTGAGCCTTGCTGACACTGATTATTTCGGCAATGCTGTTTCATTAGATGGAGACAGGCTTGCAGTGGGCGCAGACGGAGATGACACAGGCGGCAATAACAGGGGAGCGGTCTATCTTTTTAACGGACTTAATAATGCTTCCTTCTTCAGAAGCATCCAGCCGGCAGGGGCGACTTTTGCCAACCTGCCTTCAGAATCGTCCTATATGCTCATATCAGACCTCACAAGCATTCTGAATGCAGGCATAAATGTAACCCTTCAGGCCAACAACGACATCACCCTCAGCAACGCGATAACCGTCAATAACGGTTCAGGCAACGGCGGCAATCTCATCCTTCAGGCAGGCAGAAGCCTTGCCTTCAACGCAAATATCACCACTGACAATGGCAGTCTCACCGCGACAGCGGGCCACAGCGACGCTAATGCAACGTACAAAGACGCAGGCACACCGGCTATCACACTCGCAAACAGCATTACGATAAACTCAGGCACAGGCAACATTACCCTTGACGCAGGCAGCGGCACAATTAACGGCGGCGCGTCTCTTACCGGCGAACTTGTCTATCTGAAAGGCGCGACAATCGGCGTAACAACACAGCCTACAGTTGCTCGCTCTGCAAAGATCAACGCCTCATCATCCGACGGCGGAGTTTCGGGATGGATACTCGGCAGCGACAGCATGACTGTAACTGTTGAAAATGCTCCCGGCACGGTCAAACTGAACAGCAGGGTTATCCATCCTGTATCAAGCAGCAGCAACAGCAGCACAACCTCGGTAGAGGAGACGCGGTTTAAACATACTCTAAATACCATCCAGAACATTGACCGTGTTGTAAGCGTTGGAGCTAACAACATCAACCTCAATAACATCGGCAGCGGCGTGCAGAACAGCGGGTTTGAACAGTTCTTTACCCCCCGGCCCAGAGAATACAAATTCGAATCCGCAGGAAAGTTGAATGCGCCGGAAACGGCTGCAAATGAAACCGGCAGACAGACGATAGTTGAGAAAAAGGATTTGCAATAGTTATTTGCAATAAAGAAGCGTTGTCTTTATTTTTACTATGGCAGAAGGTCGTGAAAATGCTGGAGGAGTTTTTTGAGTGAGATGTCAGAGGCGGTCCCCGGAATTAGGACAATCGTATAAGGTGTAAAATATGACAGGAGGAGAGAGAAGAGCAATGAAACGCACAATAACAATTGTCTGTATTATAGTTTTTTGTTTTTTTCAAGCTTGTTCTTTTATGACCAGCGGTTCCATAGTTGACTCCTTTGTTAATAGTTTCAAGTCGGGAGATTCAACAACGGCATGGAAGCTCTTGACCGGTGATTTTTATAACGAAACCCTCGCGAAAGAAGAAAAAACACAACGACTTAATGAATTTCAAAAAACATGGAACGACAAATATTCCGATTATATGGCGCGGTTCAAACATAAAGTAAAACTTGAAAAACTCAGCTCGCAGGAACGTCTTTAGACAAAACCGGATATGAGTATAACACTTCGTCTTACAGAACAGCAGATCAAGTTTATTATACTCATGACAAAAATATAACGTATCAACATGTAAGTCGCGGAAGCACTCACACAGATGTATACGGTGTAACAGTAGGTGGTTTTTTATCGAATAAATTCAGCACCAGAAGTGTAAAGGTGAAGGTAACAATTTCGGCAGGGAGCGAGGAGGGTAAAGAATGTGCATTGCTCGGCTGTATTTACTGGGGTGACCTAAAAATAAACGATTCATTTGTAGTGGATGTTCCGCCCAATGGAACTGGGTTTTCAAAATATTACAACCTGCGCACTAAAGCACGCGGAGCTTTTGCTTTCTTTTCGAATGCGCTGATTAAGGATGGCAAAGGTACATACTTAAAAGATGCGCCCAATGTGACAATTAAGGTAGAGGGGTGACGCAATACACCGGAAATGTTCTCAACTGAAACCGACAGACAGGCAGCAGCCAAGAAATAGGAGATAGTTGAATCTCTGAAAGCCCTGCACACCTTGTGCAGGGCTTTGTTTTTTGATATGCTTAATTCAGTCGCCGGTCAGGGAGATTCAATTCAAAAAACTCCGAGACATACGCTCAGGCAACAATAAGTTTTTAGAAGTGGAGGATGTTATTTGTAAATAGCCTTGCTTTTAATCTTTATCCTGTAGATGATCGCTATTTTTGCCTTATCGTCTATTGTATAAAGAATGCGATAGTTCCCGACGCGGATGCGATACCCTTCTCTTTCCGTGAGCTTCTTGGAGTTGTGTGGTCTTGGATTTGAAGAAAGAGATGTAATTGCCTTATCAACAGCGCCGCGATATTGAACGGGAATCTTTGCGGCCTCTTTTTGAGCTTTTTTCTCTATTATGACCTGATATGTCAATTCTTGAGCCACTGCTTGCGGAATTTATCATATGGAATGAAGGAAACCGCTTCTCTTTCGGCTTTAAGCAGGTCATTGGCGTCTTCAAGGTCGTCAATCAGTTCCATGATGGTTTCATATTCTTTGACATCAAGGACAACAGCCTTTTTGCGCCCTTTTTCATTAACAAGGTATTTGGGTTTTAAAGCCGAGAGCATTGTCTTTGCCTCCGTAAACAAAAATTATGTTTTTAACTTACCACACATATAACTTTAAGTCAAACGAGGGAGGAACAAGGTATAATAAACATTATGCAACGCGAAAATTTCAGAATATTGATCCTTGACGACGAGAAATCGTTTCTGCTCCTCATGACCAAAATACTCGAGGACTCCGGCTACGTTGTAAAAGGCTTTACGGACGCCGAAGAAGCGCTGAAGGCCGTCGATCAGTTCTCGCCTAACTTAATAATAACCGACCTTAAGATGCCTAAAATGGACGGCATCATGTTCATGGACGAACTTAAGAAAAAAAATGAGGATATGGATTTCCTTATGGTCACCGCCTTTGCTACGGTGGAAACCGCCGTTGAGGCGATGAAAAAAGGAGCCGCCGATTACATCACAAAGCCTCTCAAAGACCCCGATCAATTGCGTATTGCCGTTTCTAAGATATATGAAAGGCAGAGACTCACAGCGGAAAACAGGATGCTTAAATCGGAAATGTTCTCCGACATTCCTCCGATAGAGATTGTTTTTTCCGGGATTGAAGGTATACTCAAGGATATTCAGGATGTAGCGCCTACCGATGCGACCGTTATCCTCTATGGCGAAACAGGAACCGGTAAAACCTTGATAGCCAAAATTATTCACAACAAAAGCGGCAGGAGCGGGCCGTTCGTGGACATTAACTGCGCCGCAATACCGGAAACCCTCCTCGAATCCGAGTTATTCGGATATGAAAAAGGCGCTTTCACAGGGGCGCTGTCCCAAAAAAAAGGGAGATTTGAACTGGCAGGGGACGGCACCATATTCCTCGATGAGGTATCGGAGATGAGCCCGGCGCTGCAGGCGAAATTCCTAAAAATCCTTCAGGACAGGACATTCGAAAGGCTCGGCTCGTTAAACACGATAAAAACTAACGCAAGGGTGATTGCGGCGACAAACAAAAACCTCAAGTCTCTGGTGGAAGAAAAGAAGTTCAGGGAAGATCTTTATTATCGCTTGAATGTATTTCCCATAAATATTCCCCCGCTGCGCGACAGGAAAGAACATATACCCGATATTGCAAATTATATCGTAAAAGTCATCTCGCTGCGGCTCGGCAAAGAGCCGAAACAAATTTCTGCCGATGAGATGGATAAATTAACGGTTTATACATGGCCGGGCAACATACGGGAACTCGAAAACGTAATAGAGAGAAGCGTAATTATAAGCAAGGGGACGGAGTTGATATTGCCCGATCTCGAAACGCCGAATGAAATGTCCTCAGGGCACGGCGCAGCCGCCGATTTAAAGAGCATAGAAAAAACGGCTATCGAAAACGCACTAATAAAAACAGGAGGCAGCAGGAAAAATGCGGCTGAGATGCTGGGGATATCGCTGAGGTCGCTGCAGTATAGAATAAAGGATTATGGAATTTCATAGGTGCAAACTTTGCATTCAGATGTGCAGAAATTGCATGTAGTGACACATAGCGCAGGTCTTCTTCTATGCCTTTATAAGTGTCGGTTTTTGTTCAGAGCAAAGATACTATACGCTTCATCAAATAGATTCCTCCGATGCGGAGGACGGATAAAAGAGTGTGTGGTTAAAGAGTTCCGTAGATAAAGTCATTAAAGAAGACCTGTGCTATGTGTTGATATTATTTAGATGAAGATGATGAAAAAAACAATAAGCATAGGATTAGCGATTATCCTCGTAGTTTCCATAGCTACAGCGGCTATGGCTTTCGGCCCCGGTTACGGGCATGGTTATGGTATGGGCATGACAGGAGCTAACCTTACGCCGGAGCAGACGCAGAAGTATACGCAGTTCCAGAAGGATATACTTCCGCTCAAACAAAAAATGCTCCAGCTTAAGACAGAGCTTATGACCCTCAGTACCTCTGAGAAACCTGACTGGAACGCCATAGCGACAAAACAGAAAGAGATGGTTGACGTCAGGACGGATATCCAGAAGAAGGCAGCAGAGGCCGGCATTTCCGGTTTCGGCCCCGGTCTCTGTAAAGGCGGAAAAGGCATGGGAATGGGCATGTCCAAAATGGGCATGGGCAGAATGGGAATGTAGAAACAATGAACGATTTTACAGGTCAGGCACGGCTCAAAGACTTTAAAAAGTGATAGGTGCAAATGCATATGAAAGATAATAAATGTATAATCCAGCAAGTATCCAATGTTGTAGATGACGGATACAAGATAAATGTTGATGCAAGTGCGAGGTTTAAAGTCTTATCGCCGCACCTGACCTGTATTTCTCAATTAGGACTGCTTAATTTATTTAAAACAATATTAATTGCGGTTTTCCTGCTTTCTCTGTTTTCGTTGTCTTACGCCGAGTCCGATATCAAAGAGGGATACGATGAGAATACCGAGATAATGATTAAAGGGACTGTAGCAGTAGTGTCCGGTTAAGAACCGAATAGATCCAATTGGTTACAATTCGGTTCAGTGTTCATACTGTAATCCGCCCTCGCAAATGCTTGCTGCAAGGGCATCTTCTCGAAAGCCGCAACCGACAAAATCTGTAATAATGTG
>JACREW010000067.1 GCA_016212685.1 Nitrospirota bacterium | reverse complement strand
CATTTCTTCTCTTCCTGCTCCTCTTTTTTGCCGGTCCACTCCTTAGCTTTTTCCTTAACGGCTTCCGCTTTATTTCTCAGCCTGTCAGCTTCATCGGCAAGCCTGTCCGTGCCTTTTTTGACGATGCCTCCTGTCTTTTCCCCTATCCATCTGAACTTATCGCCGCCCCTGCCCCATATTGTAATGCCGGCAAATAACATGGATGAAATTATCGCTATGCAAATAAGTTTTTTAATTATTTTACACATAATCTTTTGCCTATCACCTATAGCCTATTGCCTGCCTTTATTCATACCTCAACGGCTCTACCGGATTCAATCTTGCCGCATAATAGGAAGGATACAATGTGGAGAGAAAACTGATGGCAACCGCTGAAAAAGATACGACTATAAAATCCACAAGTTTCATCTTAACCGGTAATTTGCTTAAATAATAGACGTCGGCAGGAAGCTTTATAATCTCGTAGTTATGGATTATATTTCCGAGGACATAGCCGCCGGTCACCCCTATTGCGGTGCCGATAAGACCTATGAGCAGCCCCTGAAATATAAAGACCGTCATTATTCCCTGATTTGTCGCGCCCATCGCCTTTAATATCGCTATTTCTTTCTGCTTTTCCATCACGTTCATCATAAGCGTGCTCACTATGTTAAATGACGCCACCAGCACTATGAGTATCAGTATGACGAACATCGCGAATTTTTCGAGTTTCAGCGCGGAAAAGAGGTTCCTGTTCATCTGCATCCAATCGCGCGCGTAGTAAGGGAAACCTAACTTTTTGTTCACCGAATCCCTCACCGCCGCGGCATTATAAATATCGTCGAGTCTAAGCTCTATCCCTGAGACGGCGGTTCCGTATCCGAAAAATTCCTGCGTTGATTTTATATCGGTAAGGGCGAGGTTCGTGTCGTATTCGAACATGCCCATCTCAAAAACCGCGATGACCTTGAACTGCTTCACCTTCGGCAGCATCCCGAGCGGGCCTACCTCTCCCGTCGGAGAAATTATATTAACCGTATCGTCCGTAATAACGCCGAGCATGGCCGCTAATTCTTTGCCTAAAATTATCCATGAGAGTTCGGAGTTTGGCCAATGGCCACTTTGTGGAGTTCGGAGTTTAGAGTTTAGAGCGGATTCGACGCTTCCACTTTTTATGTGCTTCAAAATATCAGTCGTTTTTAATTCCAGAGAAGGTTCTATACCCCTTAGAAAAACACCGTGCGCCCTTTTGCCGGACGACACCATCACCTGTCCGAGGACGAAAGGTGCCGTTGAAACGACATGCGGTTCGGTTTTGAGCCTCTCCATAACAGGCTTATAATCTTCTATACCTCCCTTATAACTCAGGACAATGGCATGGGCGTTGGCTCCCAATATCTTTTTCTGAAGGTCTTCATGGAATCCGCTCATAACGGAAAGAACTGTAAGCAGCGCCATAACGCCGACTGCAACTCCGGTTATGGATATTACCGTATTGAAAGATATGCCCTTATGACGCTTTTTTGATTTCAGGTATCGTAAGGCGATGAATAGTTGGTAAGGGAGATTCATTTATTATTGTTCCGGCTTTAGTTGCGGAAATAATATTACATCGCGTATAGACTGGGAATCCGTGAGAAGCATTACCAGCCTGTCTATGCCTATTCCCTCTCCGGCTGCGGGCGGCATGCCGTATTCCAGCGCCCTGACAAAGTCCTCATCCATCCAGTGCGCCTCTTCGTCTCCCTTGTTCTTTTCCTCAACCTGTTTTAAAAACCGCTCTTTCTGGTCTATCGGGTCGTTGAGTTCAGAAAAGGCGTTAGGTATTTCCCTCGACGCTATGAAGAGTTCGAACCTTTCGACAAACCCCGGGTTATCGTGTTTTCTCTTGGCGAGAGGAGAAAGTTCGACCGGATAATCGATTATAAACGTAGGCTGCACGAGTTCCGGTTCGACGAACTCCTTGAATATCTCATCCAGCACCTTAGCATGAGAAGAGCCTGTAGGAATATCGAGTTTTTTAGACCGGGCCCACGCAAGCGCCTTTTCCGGATCCGCTATGACGTCATCCGGAACGTCTTTCCGTTTCAAGGCTTCGAGCATAGGAATGCGCGGCCACGGCGGGGTCAGGTCTATAACGGTATCTCCGTAAGGAACCTTCAATGTTCCGAGGGCCTTGTCCGCGACAGCGGCAAACATATCCTCGGTAAAAGACATAAGGAAATCATAATCCTTGTAAGCCATGTAAAATTCGAGCATCGTGAATTCGGGATTGTGCTTGGTGGATATGCCTTCGTTCCTGAAATTTTTATTGATCTCAAAGACCCGTTCATATCCCCCTACGAGAAGCCTTTTAAGATAAAGCTCCGGCGCTATCCTCAAATATAAATCCATGCCGAGGGCGTTGTGGTGAGTCTTAAAAGGCTTGGCTGCCGCGCCTCCCGGGATCTGATGCATCATGGGGGTTTCGACCTCTATAAAGCCGCGCGCTTCGAGGAAGTCCCTCATCGCCTTTATTATCGCGCTTCTCTTGGCGAACACATCTTTCACTTCCGGATTGACGATAAGGTCTACATATCTCTGCCTGTACCTGAGTTCGATGTCTTTCAAGCCATGCCATTTTTCAGGCAATGGCCTCAACGACTTGCTGAGGAAAACAAAATCTTTAACTTCGATTGTAAGCTCGTCCGTCTTTGTCCTGAAAAGCCTGCCGCTTACTCCGATTATGTCTCCGATGTCGAGCTTTTTCATAAGGGAGTGTTTTTCGCCGAGAACGTCTTTTTTCAGGTATATCTGAAGCTTGCCGGTCGCGTCCTGAATATGCGCGAATGACGCCTTGCCGAAATCGCGCATTGCGACAATCCTGCCGGCGATAGACGTATTGACCGGGTCCGCTTCAAGGTTCTCCTTTGGAGTGGAACCGTAAGCATTTCTTAATGCGCCGGCTGTCGATTCGGGGTTGAAGCGGCCGTTGTAAGGGTCGATTTCGAGGCCCCGCAATTCATCGAGTTTCTTGAATCTCTGCTCTATAAGTTCGTTTATTTCTTCCATAACCGTTGATTATACTTGCCTAAATTCGGCTAAGTCAACTTAACCCAAGTAATGTGTCAAGCCAATTTAGAAATGTCCTATTTTTACCAATTTAGAAATGTCCGGTTTTATGCCGCTGCCTCCAAAGGAGGATTATTTATCATTGCCGCCGTTTTTCTATATGTCTTTCTCCATGGATGATCTATTGATGGAAT
>JACREW010000064.1 GCA_016212685.1 Nitrospirota bacterium | reverse complement strand
GGTCTTTGATGTGAAAATTACCTTGATTTATATTCTGATTTACCGTATTTTGTCTATAACAATGTTTTTTGTTCAGAGGGAGCGCAGTGGGAAAGATTGCAGTATTTATATTCTCAGCGTTTTTACTACTGTCTCAGCCCGGCGGCGCAGAGACAGTCAAAGACATTTCAGCCGAAGGCTCTTGCGCCATAGTAGGCATTAGCGCGGAGCAGTGACAGCTCATAGCATTGCAAAGGGCTAGGGCTATGGCGATAGAGCAGGCCGCCGGAATGTCCGTAGCATCGAGCACATAATTCAAACGATAAGATACGGGATGAAGGGCTTAGGGCTGAAGGGTATAAAGTACTGAGATTTTGGGATAATGAGGTATTCAATAACTTAGAAGGTGTTTTGGAGTCTATTAGGGATGCTCTTCTTACCCCTCACCCTAACCCTCTCCTCTACGAGCCATGGCCACAAGGGGAGAGGGAAAATAACTTTTGACAATACCCGAAAGACAAATAGGGGGTGTTTTATGCCGTATCGCTTTATTATTGCATCGCTGATAATAGCCTTTAGCGCAGGCATTGCCTTTGCCGGGCAGGGAGGCTTGAATGTAAATGTATTTCCCCTGCCGCCAAGCCTCTCCGCAACAGTGGAGTTCAGCGAGCCTTCGGGCAACAAAAAGCTCGACGCCGATGAGACCGGAAAGCTCATCATCACAGTTAAAAACAGCGGCAAGGGCGACGCCTTTGACGTAAAGGCAGAAATAAGCTCGGATAAAAGAATAAGCGGACTCATATTTGACGGCTCAGTTATCATCGGCACGGTTGAGCCGGGCAAAAGCGTGAGAAAAGAGATAACATTAACAGCATCCGAAGACATACCAACATCCGATATCAACCTTAACATTACCCTTAAAGAAGCCAACGGCTTTGACCCCGACCCTGTAAAAATCGCATTTCAGACAAAGGTCTTCGAGCCGCCCAAACTCATAGTGGCAGACATAGGCATGGACAAGCCGAGGGTCAGGCCCGGAGAGACCGTTGAAGTAACAGTAAGGATCCAGAACACAGGCTATGGAGACGCAAGAGCCGTATCTGTTGATATAGAGACAGGCGAAAATGTCTTTATGGCAGGAGACAGCAAGACCCGCTTTGAACTCGGCGGCCTGCCTGCCGGAAAATTCAAGGATGTAAAATTTGAATTTTACACAAACAAGCGCATAAGAAACGGAGAAAAAGTCTCCATAACAGTCAGGATAAACGAGGCAAGACCGCAGTTTAAGCTTGCAAAGGCGCTCGACATACTAATGGACGCCCCGCAGAAGAAGATAGAAACCGTCATTGTCAAAGGCGACGAAGACAAACCCAAAGGCTCGATAGAGATAGCAGGAGGTCTGAGCATAGACGTAGACATGAACATTCCCGACGGCGAAAGAGCGGGCAAATACGATGCCGCAGTCATAATAGGAAACAAGCGATATTCGGCCTCCGGCTCGCCTGACATAGAGTTTGCAGACAGGGACGCCCAGACAATGAAAGAATACCTCATAAAAACATTCGGCTACGACCCCCAAAACATAATCTATACAGAGGACGCAGGCTTTGCTAAATTTAACTAAATCTTCAAAGGGGTGCAGGGCGAGGCTGACATGAACAAAGACAAAAAGATAACCGTAGGAGAGCTTAAAGCGTATTTGAAAGAAAATGTGCCTTACATGGCGCGGAGGCTGACAGGCACGGAGCAGCAGCCTGTGATCAGCGGAAACGACACGGATGTTATAGTGATGTTGAAGAAGTAGGCAACAGGGGGGATATGAATCTTACGGACTTTAACGGCAGGGAGATAAGGCTGTCTGATGAGCGGTGGGGGCACATTAACAAAAGACATCCTGAAACTGCCGGACAGGAAGGACTTGTTGAACTGACAATATCAGCCCCTGATTATGTGCAGGAAGGCGCTAAAGGTGAAAGACTGGCGATAAAAAAGTTTGCCAAAACGCCTGTTTCGGTGAACAAATACTGCATTGTGGTTTATAATGAAACAAAGGGCTTTGTCATTACGGCGTATTTTACAAGAAGACCTTCATTCAGGAGGAAACTGTTATGGAAAAAATAAAGCTTCCGCAAGGGCAAACAGTAAACAGTTATTACGACCATGAGGCGGATGTCTTGTACGTATCATTCGGCGAGCCAAGACCGAGCGAGGTGCTGGATACGGGAGAAGACCTGTTGATCCGTTTTGATACTGCTACAGGAGAAATCACCGGCTTTACCGTGCTTAACTTTTCAGAATTTGGAGAGGAGATAGAAGAGATCATGGGCCTGCAGGCGGCCGGAGCATAAAAAATCAACAATATGAATCTATCGAAAATCATTCTAATAGTTATTTGCATCTTTAAACGGAGACAATCAACCCGTAGTAAATGTCTCATGGGAAGACGCTAAAGCATACGCCGAATGGTTATCAAACAAAACAGGCAAGAAATACAGACTTCCGACAGAAGCGGAATGGGAATACGCGGCAAGAGGTGGAAGCAACAGCCGTAATTATTGGGGCAGCAGCAAAGACGAGGCATGTAGATATGCCAATGTTCATGACAGGACATCAAAAAGCGCCTTCATTTGAAATAGATGCGGAATCGATTTGATTTTATAACAACCTGTATGGTATAAAATAAAGTCGTTTTTACGGCAGAGATTTTCTCCATGCCCTTCCCTTAGTGAAAGGGCTTAAATCCAGATGGAGGTGTTTGATGAACATCTATGAAAATGTAGTTATCCTGAACCCGTCCCTCAGCGAAGACGAACTGAAGTCAGCCGTAGACAAGATATCGGATCTTATCAAGAACGCAGGCGGGGAAATATTAAAAACAGACAACTGGGGCAAGAGAAAGCTTGCATACGAGCTTAACAAGCAGAAGATAGGCGTGTATATGCTGTTTTTGTTCAAGGCCCCCGCGCCCGCTATAAAGAAGATCGAGGGTTATTTTAAGGTCTTCGACCCCGTTGTTAAATTCATGGTCATAAAGCTGGACAAAAAACAGGCTGACGCGCTTCCGAAAGAGGCCGCAGGAACCCCTGCCTCTCAGGAAGTTAAAGCGGCTAACTGAGGCACGGCGGTGTTTAATAAAATAATACTGATAGGCAATCTCACCAAAGACCCGGACGTGCGGTATACGCCGGGAGGAACGCCGGTTACGACCATGAGGCTCGCCGTGACATCAAAGTACAAACAGGGCGACGAGATGAAAGACGATACGCTTTTCATAGATGCCGTTGTTTTCGGGAGACAGGCAGAAAGCTGCGGTCAGTATCTGAGCAAAGGCAATCCCGTGCTCGTGGAAGGCAGGCTCCGGGAGAGGAAATGGGAATCCGAGGGAACTCAGAAGAGCAAGGTCGAAGTAATAGCGAGCAGCGTGAGGTTTTTACCCAAGAGGGAACCACGGCAGGCAGCGGCGGGTGATTCGGGAATTCCCGACACGGCGCCCCCCGACGAAATTACGGATTTAGAGCCGTTTTAAACAGCGTTATAGCGAAAAAAAATAAACACAATAACCCAATAACACTATAACTCAATAAGCGATGATACAGAAAGGAGACAAGATGCGGCAGAAGAGATTTCAGAGGAAAAAGTTCTGCAGGTTTTGCGCCGACAAGGCAGCGTTAATAGATTACAAAGACATTAAAACCCTGAGGAATTATATAACGGAGCGCGGCAAGATACTTTCACGTAAAATGACCGGCGCCTGTTCCGCGCACCAAAGGGAGCTGACAGTCGCAATACAGAGGGCGAGGAATATAGCGCTCCTTCCGTTTATGGAAAGGTAGAATGAGGATACCTAAGAGCTGGGTGCCGTCAATGGCGGAACACATTGTGGAAAACCTCATCAAAAAAGAGTTAATAGAGGAGCCGGATGTCCCCGTAAATACGCTGATCGAAGAAACCGAAAAACTGCTTCTCGACGAGCTTATGGTCGAAGACAGGCTCAATGAAGAAGTCCGTCAGTTTCTAAGAAAATACGAGTCCGATATCGAAAAAGGAAGGCTCGATTACCGCAAGCTCTTCGACATGACAAAGCAGAAACTGGTAAGGGAACGGAATATCGTGCTATGATGCTTTCCGACGATAAAATTACCCATACTACGCACGTCGTCCTCAAAGGATTGATGGAAAAAGGTCTTATAACCCTGAAGGAAGACGCCAGCCTTTTGAGGAGAGAGATAAAGAGGACGATAACAAATGAATTGAAGCTTGGCGAAGAAATTGACGCGGCCGTGCGCAGGAAACTCGAGTCATTCTCAAAGAAACTCGTCGAAGGAAGCCCTGAATGGGAAGTGCTTTACAGAAAGTATTTCGAAGAAGATGAAGCGCGGAAAGGAAAAAGATAAACGCTCTGGAGTAATGGAGTAATGCGGTTTGTGCCTGAAGTTTCGGAAATCGATATAAAGAGAGAGAAAGCCAATGCCCGCGAACTCCGCAAAAGCGCATGGTGGAAGAAGAAGTGTTCGCAAGGCAGATGTTATTACTGCGGAGCAGGAGTCCATCCAAAAGAACTTACCATGGATCACATAGTACCCCTCATCAGGGGCGGCAGATCGACTAAAATCAATACTGTTACCGCCTGCAAGGAATGCAATAACAAAAAAAAACACATGCTTCCTATGGAGTGGGAGGAATACCTTAACAGCCTGAATTAATGCCTTGCCTCCAAACCAATGCAGGGCAGGTGATTTTTGAGATGACTTCTGACAATGATAATGCAAAGATACTTGTAGTTGATGATGAGCAGCCTAATCTGAGATTCATGTCTGCGCTAATGCTTGCGTCAGGATATAAGGTCGATACCGCCTCAAACGGGATCGAGGCGATAAGAAAGGCAAAAGAGATAAGCCCGGACATTATCCTGCTCGATGTCATGATGCCTGAGATGAACGGCATGGAGGCATGCAGGATAATAAAGAATGACCCTGAGACACAGCATATACCGGTTATCATTCTCACAGCCCATGCGGACAAAGAGACTAAAATACAATGTCTCGATGCAGGCGCGAATGACTTTCTGTCCAAGCCTATAGATCAGATAGAGCTTGTGCTGAGGCTCAGGAATCTTCAGCAGCTTAAAAAGATGGAAGACATTAAGATGCGCAATGAATTGCTGAAAAGCAATCAGGATGCGCTTGAACGAAAAAACAGGGAGCTTGAAGATGCGCTGAATGATTTGAAAACGGCTCAATCACGGATAATCCAGCAGGAGAAGATGGCGTCGATAGGACAACTTGCGGCGGGCATCGCCCACGAAATAAACAACCCCATCGGGTTTATCATGAGCAACCTTAATACCCTCCAGAAATACTCGATGAGGATGTCGGAATTTATGAACGACCTTTTGTCTTCCGTAGAAGGCATGTCGGGATGCGAAACCGACAGTAAGGCAATGCTGAACCGGATAGCAGAACAAAGGCGGTCGCTCAAGCTCGACTACATTATAGACGACATCGGTAATCTCATTAAGGAGTCCCTTGACGGAGCGGACAGGATGAAGCACATAGTTCAGGATTTGAAGAGCTTCTCCCGCGCGGACGCGACAGAGCATAAACTCGCCGACATAAATAAAGGCATTGACAGCACGATAAACATAGTCTGGAACGAGCTTAAGTACAAGACCACGCTCAAAAAGAAATACGGGGATATTCCGATGACCAAGTGCAATTTAGGCCAGCTCAATCAGGTCTTTATGAACCTGCTCGTGAATGCTGCGCAGGCCATAGAAAAGCAGGGCGAGATAACGCTAAAGACATGGCATGACAACGGTTTTATTTATGTGTCTATTTCGGATACGGGCAGCGGCATACCCGAAGACAGGATAAACCGCATATTCGAGCCCTTCTTCACCACAAAAGAGGTCGGTAAAGGGACCGGCCTCGGCTTGAGCATTGCCTATGATATTGTTAAAAAACATAAAGGCGAGATAATTGTGGAGAGCGCTGTGGGCAAGGGCACGACGTTTATAATAAAAATACCGGTTGTCGAGTGAAGTTTTCATTATGGGAAAAGATGATCTGATTCCCCTATGGAAAGCCCGGAAAGGGCGCGACATTCATGATATATCTGCCTCTAATTTGAATAATTTATTTTGCGTGCTCTTTGCAAACCATACAAGCGCAAGCATCACTGGCACTTCTATCAATGGGCCGATTACGGTGGCAAGCGCAACCGTCGGATTGAATGCTGTAATTGCTATCGCGATAGCTATCTCAAAATCCCTCCCGGTTGAGTTGAATCCTACAGCAACGGCGTCCCTGTAGTTCAGGCCGAATTTCCATCCGACAAGATATACAACTATGAACATTACCCAGAAGAAGATAGCCATCGGAACGGCCATCTGAACTATAAGGAACGGCCTTTCAAGAATAATATCGCCCTTGAGCGCAAACATGACAACGAGCGTAAATAAAAGCCCTATGATCGACATCGTATCAAGATGGAATTTCAGTTTATGAAACCACTTCTCTCCGAATCTCTTCACGCCGAAGAACCTCGTGAGCATACCGGCAACAAGAGGGATGCCTAAATAGAGAAGCACGCTTTCGCCGACCACCCGCACATCAAAATTAATATCTCCGAGCAGGAGTTTTGCATAGACGGGTATGAGTATCATCTGGACTATAGAGTTTAAGGCAACAAGTATTATCGCAAGCGGGCCGTTGCCTGCGGAAAGATATGTGAAGACTATAACCATCGCGATGCAAGGAGCAAGCCCGTAAAGGACAAGCCCCACATACAAATCAGGTTCACCGCTTAAAAATATCTTTGCAAGCAACAGCATGAAGAACGGGGCAATGGCATAATTGAAGAAGGCCACAATAAGGAGCTGTTTCGGGGAGCGCGTCGCCTTTCCTAAATCTTCAAACTTAATATTTGCCATTGCCGGATACATCATCATAAAAAGCCCTGCTACGATACCGAGGGCAAGGGTATTGGGAATGCTGAATTCATAAGTCCCGTGAAATATCGATTTTATGGCATCAATCGGCGGAGTAAGCGCAAAATTTGAAATTCCATACCACTTGCCGACGGCAATGCCGATAATCATGCTGACAATGACAAATGCAGGCAGCAGTCTGAAATCGTGCAGTTTTTCAAGAAATCTTTTGAGCATTCTTTTTTACCTCGTCAATAAATTTAACTATCTTCTCCTTTATCTCGTCCCTTGCCCTTCTGAACTCCTGCATTATTTCTTCCTCTGTACCGATAATTCCGACCGGGTCGTCAATAGGCCAGTGGAGACGCTTAATATGCGGCGGAGTTACAGGGCATGACGCCTCTGCGTGACCGCAAAGGGTTATAATAACATCCATATTTCCGAGCAGTTCTTCGTCTATCTCTTCGGATTTCTGTTTGGAAATGTCTATTCCGAGTTCCTTCATAACGGCTATTGCCCTTTTATTAACTCCGGCTGCAATAAGCCCGGCGCTGTACGGCTCGATAATACCTTTGCCGAGTTGCCGCGCGAAACCCTCAGCCATCTGACTACGGCAGGAATTGCCGGTGCATAAGAACATGACCCTCAGCATCGCTTTTACCTCATAAGTTCATCGATCTTTTTCCCGATGTCTTCGGCTTCCATCAATGATGTGCCTATCAGCATCGCGTCGATGCCCGCTTCTTGCAGTTTAACAACATCGTCTCTGCTTTTTATCCCGCTTTCGCTCACAACTATTTTATCCTTCGGTATTTCTTTTTTGAGCATAAACGTTGTTGACAGGTCTATCTTTAATGTCTTGAGATTGCGGTTGTTTATTCCGATTATGTCAGCGTCTATCGAAAGGCCTTTTTCAAGGTCTGCTTCATCGTGGACTTCAAATAAAACATAAAGTCCGAGTTCCTTTGCGATATGCAGATACTCCTTTGCCTGATTGTCTTCGAGAGCTGCCGCAATCAGCAGTATGGCATCTGCGTGGTTTGCTCTCGATTCGTATATCTGGTACTCGTCGAAAATAAAGTCCTTTCTCAATACCGGCTTGGAGGTTATGTCTTTGACGATTTGGATATATGACAGATGCCCCTGAAAAAAATCCTCTTCGGTAAGCACGGATATGGCGCTGACCGGTTTTTCTTCATAAACGGATGCTATGCGGACCGAATCGAAATTTTTTCCGATAATGCCTTTTGAGGGAGATGCCTTCTTTATTTCCGCTATGAGTTTTATCTTTCCGCTGCCCGTTATGGCTCCCTTGAAATCCCTCGCGCCTTCTATGTCCGTCAG
The DNA here is from genome assembly GCA_016212685.1 of Nitrospirota bacterium. Lineage (GTDB taxonomy): Bacteria > Nitrospirota > Thermodesulfovibrionia > Thermodesulfovibrionales > Dissulfurispiraceae > GWB2-47-37. The sequence continues at coordinate 2,135 of JACREW010000064.1, read as the reverse complement.
GCGTTTTTTGAGCTCGCGAATCGGTACAGCGCTTTTTGCGCATGTCAACCGCTCTGTTTTTTTCCTGATTATTTTAGTCAATATGTTCATGCGCTGATTTTACTTCGGAGCGCTCTTTCGATTGCCCTTTTTATATCCTCCTTTAATTCGGTGTCGGCTACAGCGGAGACGGTTTCATCGATCCATTGGAGATCGGAAGGTGTTATCGGCTTAGACTTTTTGCCGAAATCGTTTTGCATCTTGTTTTTTGAATCCCGCCCGCTTTTCTGGTAAACCGTTCCATGTTTAAATCTTATCTTTTTAATGCCGTAGGCGTGAAGTTTTTTGATCATGTCATGCTTAAAAAATTTGAGCTGTGCGAGCCATGCAGGAGAATCCACATTGATAGCTAATTCACCGTCTTTTATGTCCACCGGATAGGTATGGATGGATAGAGGCGCGTTGAACAGGCTGCGCCACTCCCTCTGCAAGGAGCCCAATGCAATTTTGTCCCCGATGCCGAGGTTTTTTAAAACGGAAGAAAGTAGAGAACCTACGGATTTCATATGCAGGCAAGAGGCGATTGGCGACAGGCTATAGGAGGCAATGCGTTTTACCTATTGCCCATAGCCCATTACCTATAGCCTGTTTTACGCTGCCTTTACTATTTTTTTAGAACGGATGCAGCGCGTGCAAACATATGCCCTTTTTGTGCCTCCGGGCGTTGCGATCCTGATTTGCTGTATGTTCGGCATCATGACGCGTTTTGTTTTATTATTCGCATGGCTTACGTTGTTGCCGACTGCTCTTTTCTTTCCGCATATGGAACAGCTTGCCATAATCATGTCCTCCTTTGTTTCATTGCATAAAAAAAGTCTTTTATGATAACATTTTAGGAATAATGTTACAAGCCCGCATAAAAGTGATTGAAAAACCGGAGGTTGAATGCCCGATAAGGAAATAAAAAGCACTGAACTGGCAAAGGAATTAAAAGAAGCCAAGATAGATGTAAAAGCCACGGATATCGTAAAGGAACTTGCGCGGCTTAGAAGCGTTGAGTTTAAAAGGGGCACAACTCTCGTCAAGCTTACTATCGAAGAGGCGGACAGGATAAGGCAGATATTTAAGCAGAAAAAGGCCGCAAAACCCAAGGCTAAGGCGATCCCTGCAAAAGAGGCGAAGGCAGAGGAGAAAAAAACAGAGAGAGTTGAAAAGGTTAAGAAGATAGAGAGGGTCGAGGAGCCGAAGAGGGCGGAAAAGCCGGGAAAACCGATCGAAGAACCCGCCGAAAAACCGGCCGAGAAACCTGAAAAGATAGAAAAAGCGGAAACAATAGAGAAAGCGGAAAAACCGGAGAAGACAGAGAAACCGCCCCAACTGGCCGTAACTGAAGCGGCTGAAACAGCGATTGAGATAAAGGAACCGGAGATAGAGCCGGCGCCGGAAGAAGCGACTGCAGTAGAAGAAAAGAGACCTGTTATTGCGCTTCCGGAAGAAGAAGAGGTAAAGATACCCGATAGGTTCAAGAAGGAAATAGAGGTCGAGAAGGTAGAGAAGTTCAAGGTGAAGCCGGGAATGCAGAAGGCATTTCAGGCGATCAAAAAGATCGAGCCCAAGAAGTGGGTCGAACAAAAGTCGGGAAGGAAAACAAGAGATAGATTCAGGAAGGCCGAACCGGCGGCTCCCTCTCCGATAACAGCGCCGAGGAAGAAGTCCATAAAACTGGAAGAAGGCACATCAGTTAAGGAGTTTGCCGAGTTGATAGGCCAGAAGATTCCTGATGTTATTAAGAAGTTTATGGAACTCGGCTACATGGCGACCGTTAACCAGCCTGTGGACATGGATGCAGCCATTATTGTCGCCGAAGGCTTCGGCGTGAAGGTTGATGCTGTAACGGCCGAGCAGCTCGATATTATCGAAGAGGTCGCGGAGGATATCTCAAATCTCGCTCCGAGACCGCCGGTCGTGACTATAATGGGCCATGTAGACCACGGAAAGACCTCACTGCTCGATGCAATACGGGAGACCAAGGTCACTGAGACCGAGGCAGGAGGCATTACGCAGCATATAGGCGCATATAAAGTATCTCTTCAGGGAAAGGATATAACATTTCTCGATACCCCGGGGCACGAGGCATTTACGGCGCTCAGGGCGAG
>JACREW010000063.1 GCA_016212685.1 Nitrospirota bacterium | reverse complement strand
CTCCGTGCTTTCGGAATGTAGTTCCGGCGCCTTTATGCCCGCGCAGTACGGCGCTCTCACAACAATAGGGCATGTAAACCTTCCGCGCGAACGCGAACGTACCCTTGCCGCATGAGAAAATATCTGATCGATGGCCGGATAGATGAAACCCATGAATTGTATCTCAGCAATGGGCTTTAAGCCGTACAGCGCCATGCCGATTGCGGAACCGGCAATAACGGATTCTGCAAGCGGCGTATCGATTACCCTCTCAGCGCCGAACTCCTCCAAAAGCCCTTCGGTAACCCTGAATACTCCGCCGTCCCTTCCAACATCCTCGCCTAAAATAACGACATTCTTATCCCTCTGCATCTCTTCTTTCAATGCAAGGTTTATCGCCTGAACCATATTGAGTTTGGGCATATCAGAAATCCAGTAATCTCCCCTTACCCCTCTTTAGAAAAGAGGGGAACTTTAAAAGTCCCCCTTTTATAAAGGGGGATGTAGGGGGATTACTCATTTTTATTTCCTTCCGTAAATTCATGCTCTTAGAGATTTTATCTGCCTTATTTGTCTTGGTGTCTGACTTTCATAAGTATATGTGAACATATCCTTCGGCTCCGGATGCTCTATCGCTTCTGCTTTCGTTACGGCCTCATCAACTATGACCTTTGCCTTTTCTTCAACCTCTTTCTGATATTGCTCGCTCCACAATCCGTTTTTCTCCATGAATAACCGCAATCTCAAAATCGGGTCTTTGGCTTTCCACGCGTCCACTTCTTCCTTTGTCCTGTATCTCGCAGCATCATCGGCTGTCGTATGGTCGGACATCCTGTATGTAAAGCATTCTATGAATGTGGCACCGTCTCCGCGCCGTGCCTTATCTACGGCCTCTTTTGTCGCCTTATAAACTGCAAAAATGTCATTGCCGTCCGCCTGAATGCCTTCAAAGCCGTAGGCTAATGCCTTTTGCGCGATAGTCTTAGACGCCGTCTGCCTTTCCCTCGGAACCGATATAGCCCACTGGTTGTTCTGGCAGATAAAGACTACAGGCAGTTTGAAGACTCCAGCCATATTCATGCTCTCGTGGAAATCTCCTTCCGACGTGCCGCCGTCCCCGAAGTAGCAGGCCACTGCAATCTTATCTCCTTTGTATTTAGCGGCCATAGCAGCGCCTATCGCGTGCGGCGTCTGGGTTCCTACAGGGACGCAAACAGGAAATATGTTCAGGTCTTCAGGACATTTTACTCCCCTCTCATCGCCGCCCCAATATTGAAAGAGCATATGAAGAGGATAGCCCATTGTTATATATACGCCCATCTCTCTGAATGACGGAAATATCCAGTCGGATCTTTCGAGCGCAAAGGCGCTGCCTATCTGAGACGCCTCTTGCCCTAAAATGGATGCATATGTGCCCATGCGTCCCTCCCTTTGAAGGCTCAAGGCATGATGGTCGAAGGTTCTTGCGAGGGTAAGCGCTTCATACATCCTCCTTATTTCCGGATCGGACAGAGAGGGCATGAGGGATTCGTCAACATTCCCCTTTTCATCGAGGATTTCGAGGCGCTTTATATCGAATGTCTCTATTATTCTTTCAGGCATTAATAAAAGAATATCATGGCGGCATCTTTCAGTCAAATGCTAATTTTTTTATAGAAAATCATTTTAACTACAAGCAAGGAAATCCCTATGGTAAGAGCCGAATCGGCTACGTTAAACGCAGGCCAGTGGTGTTTGCCTATATGCACATCCAGAAAGTCTATGACATAGCCGTGGATTATCCTGTCGGTAAGATTTCCGGCAGCGCCGCCGAGGATGAGAGAAAAAGCAAGCCTGTTATCCTTGTCTTTTATCATGAGAACCGTTACAAAAACCATTGCCGTCGCGGCAATTACTATAAAGAAAAAATTTCCGAGGCTCTTGAACATGCCGAAGGCGGAACCGATATTTTCAACATACACGATATCAAAAAAGGGCAAAACCTCAATTATCTGATAGGGTGAAATATTGGCCTTAATAACATATTTTGTTATCTGGTCGAAGACAAAAACGAGCAGGGCAATGACAAAAGCATATTTTGGAGTAATGGAGTAATGGAGTGTTTTAATTTGCTTAAATGACATTATGACATCTTTCGCAGACATGGGGATGATCTTCGAACTTCCCGACAGATACTTTCCAGTTCCAGCACCTTTCACACTTGCCGCCGGATGCCCTTTCGACTTTTATATAGAGGTTTTTAACCTCTTCGCTCGCATAAGCATCTTCTGTTTTCAGGCTGAATGGATTAATCTCCACTTCCGAGACGATAAAAAGAGCTGGCAAAAAGTCTTTATACGCCTGAAAAAGATTGAACTCTTCATCCGGCAGATAGAATACGAGTTTAGCTTCAAGGGCATTGCCGATAAATTTATCTTTCCTCTTTATCTCAAGCGCCTTATTTGCTTCGTCCCTTACCTTTATGAGTCTTCCCCATTTTTTCTCGAGTTCTTCGTCAAGGAATTCCTCTCTTACTATAGGAAACGAGGATAAAAATACACTTTCCTCGATTACCTGACCCTTGACCCTTGACCCCCTATGGGTCGTGACCCACGGGTCATAGACTTGACCCCTTGGAATGTAGTTCCATATCTCTTCTGCGGTAAACGAAAGCACAGGGGCCATCAGCCTCGTCATATCTACAAGTATCCGATACATAACCCACTGGGCTGCACGCCTCTCCACAGAGTCTTCTCTGAATGTATAAAGGCGGTCTTTCAGTATGTCGAGATAAAAAGAACTCATATCGACAATGCAGAAATTATAAATTGAATGAAATGCCTCATGAAAATTGAAATCCTCATAGGCCTCGGTCACTTTCCGTATTAGCCCCTGAAGCCTGCTCATAGCCCATCTATCTATTTCGAGGAGATTTGCGCTGTAGTCTTTTCCGTCAAAGTCGGAAATATTGCCTAAGAGGAATCTTCCTGTATTTCTGATCTTCCTATAAGCCTCAGTGAGCCTGCTGATTATTTCTTTTGAGAGCCTAACGTCATCGCGATAATCTTCTGCCGATACCCACAGTCTTACAATATCCGCGCCGTTTGCCTTTATTACCTCCTGCGGCGCTATAACATTCCCGAGGGACTTCGACATTTTTTTGCCCTG
>JACREW010000062.1 GCA_016212685.1 Nitrospirota bacterium | reverse complement strand
GATTTTAAAAAACATTTCGTAAATCAAAATCTTTGCTGCTTTCAGCCCCTTCCCTCACCCCCTTTCTCAAACAGATAGGCAACACCATGATAAATTCATAAAACCCCCCTTTATTGCCTAACATTGATACACTAAATAAGTGAATAAAGTCAATAGAAATTATTCATTTGCATAGAGAATTGAATTCATTCACGAAAAAAGAGTAGTCTCAAACCAACATGAAAACTTTAATAGAAAAGGCTCTTATTGAAGCGCTTCTTGTTTACATGGAAAAGAAAGGCATCCGGCAGAATGAGCTTGCAAGAAGGCTCGGCTGGTCTCCGCCGGATTTAAACGACATCCTGAGAGGCAGAAAGAACATAGGGAAAAATCGGCAGGCATTTCTTGAAGCAAAATTAGGAGCAGCCTTCAAACATGAACTGCTTCTTAAAATAAGTGAACTGGCAGAAGCTGAAAAGAAGATGCCTGTCGTGGTCGCTACACGCCCTTCGGAACTCATTGCCGGCAAATACATCCTTACCGATATGGAACAGGGCTATGTTGACAAACTCCTTGCCATACTCAGGGGAATAAATCAGCATGCAAAGCTCGCGATCAAGGCAAATATAGACATCCTCTACCGCTGCAAGAGAAAAAGGCAGGATATTAACGAAGGGTATATCCGGCAATTATTAGAGGAAAACAAGAGCTAAACCAGCCGCTCTAATTTGTAAATTTTACCACGTCCTGTTTATAATCGAAAGATGCGCTCGTCAAAATCGTCGGATAGAATCAGAATGCGCCGTCTATCTTCAGACAAAGGCTATGATTTTTATATCATAGCTATATCCTGCAATATCCTGCGTCATAATCCTGCAATTCCGTTATGCTCGGATTTAGGCCGCATACGGCGCAGTCGTTATTCTTCGGCACTTTGACCCGCCTGAAATTTACTTTCAATGCATCGTAAATCAAAAGCGTGTTCTTTAATACGTCTCCCTTGCCGAGTATGAGCTTTAAAACCTCAGTCGCTTGAAGCGCGCCGACAACGCCCGTTATAGCGCCGAGCACCCCTGCCTCCTGACATGAAGGCACAAGACCTGCAGGCGGCATTTCCTCAAAGAGACACCTGTAGCAATGTCCTTCTCCCGGAAGGATTGTAGTAACCTGACCCTCAAATTTTAATATCGCGCCGCTCACAAGCGGCTTTTTGAGCATTACGCAGGCATCATTGACAAGATACCTTGTCGGAAAGTTATCGCTTCCATCAACAACAATGTCGTAGTCCTTTATCAAATCGAGGATATTATCTTTTGAAATCCTGTCCTTTATACCTACAACATTCACATCTGGATTCAATGCCTCAAAGGTCTCCTTAGCGGAATCGACCTTATGAACGCCAAGCCTCTTTGTATTGTGCGCTATCTGCCTCTGGAGATTGCTCAGTTCTACTGTGTCGTTGTCTATCATGCCGATAGTGCCTACACCTGCGGCGGCAAGGTAATATCCGACAGGACATCCGAGGCCTCCGGCTCCGATAATAAACACCTTTGCGTTAAGTATCTTTTTCTGCCCTTTTCCGCCTACTTCGGGCAGTATTATATGACGGCTGTATCTCTGTAATTGATCGTCGGTAAATTCCATTGTCCGCCTCCGTTATTCCTTTTCTTTCCTGACCGTTATCGTCCAGTCGGTGTCGTTTATCTTTTCGACCTTCAATATCTTATGGCCGTGGTCTTCCATCGATTTGGGAATGCTCCTCGATGCCTCTTCGTAATCGAGAAGTATTTCGAGCGTCTCTCCGACCTCGATATCTTCAATGGCGAGTTTTGATTTAACAAATGTGTACGGGCATATAAGGCCCTTTATATTAATCCTTTTATCGATCTTTATATCTTCCATCTGCTACCTCCCGTTATTCCTCGCTGCCTTCTACTCTTATAAACAATGTTTTATCAGAGACTACAGGCAGGTTGTCTATTTCTTTTATCGCGTTAAGCACATCTCTTTCCTTAGCGGTGTGAGCCAACACTACAAGCGGAACAGAGCCGCCGAGCCGCCTGCCTTTCTGTATCACCGACGCTATGCTTATATTGTAATTGCCGAGTATACCCGAAATCTTTGACAGCACTCCCGGCTGATCCATCGCGGAAAACCTGAAATAATACATGCTCTCTATATCTTCCATCTTCCTGATCTTATAGTCCGCCGACGCATACCCTATGCCTTTTGCCTTTTGCCCGTTGCCTCTTTGTACGATGTCCACTATGTCCGCTACAACTGCGCTTCCGGTGGGCATGTCTCCCGCGCCCCTGCCGTAATAAAGGGTCGAGCCTACCGCGTCTCCCTCCACATAAACCGCGTTGAACACGCCGTCAACCTTAGAGATAAGGTATTCGTTCGGGATCATTGTAGGATGCACCCGCATCTCTATCTCTCCATTCGACAATTTTGTTATCGCAAGCAGCTTTATCTTATATCCGAGTTCGGATGCGAATTCTATGTCCTGAGCCGTTATCTTTGTGATGCCCTCTTTATAAACCTCGTTGTACGAAAGCGGAATCCCATACGAGAGGGATGAAAGGATAGTGAGTTTATGAGCGGTGTCTATGCCTTCGATATCGAATGTGGGATCAGCCTCGGCATAACCGAGCCTTTGAGCCTCTTTCAACGCATCAGAGAATTCAACCTTCTCGTCGGTCATCTTTGTGAGGATATAATTTGACGTGCCGTTTATAATCCCGTAAACCGCTACTATATTATTGGCGACGAGCCCTTCCCTCAACACCTTTATTATTGGAATGCCGCCCGCAACGGATGCCTCAAACCCGACTTCGACTCCGTTTTTCTCAGCCTCGGCGAATATCTCATTGCCCTCTGTTGCAAGGAGCGCCTTATTTGCCGTAACAACGTGCTTCTTATTTTTTATTGCCTGAATTATAAAATCCTTTGCGGGACGGATGCCTCCCATAAGCTCGACAACAACATCTATATCCGGATCATTAATAACCGCATCGGCATCGGTAGTCAGGACTCCTTCCGGAACCTTAATTCCCCTATCCCTTTTTATATCGAGGTCCGCGATCCTTTTAAGTACAAGATCGATCCCTGTCCGCTTTTTAATAAGCTCGCTGTTTTCAAACAGTATCTTTGCAGTGCCTGTGCCTACCGTCCCGAATCCTATTATGCCGACATTAATCTTATCTTTCATTTCCTCATCCTTTATTCAAAACCTTTCTTATGCCCGCGACCGCCTGTTTTATCCTGTGCTCGTTTTCCACAAGGGCGAATCTCACATAGTTGTCTCCGCCTTCGCCGAAGCCGATTCCCGGAGAAACCGCGACCTTGGCCTCGGTGATCAGAAATTTGCATAATTCAAGCGAACCCATTTTCTTAAACGGTTCCGGAATCTCAGCCCATACGAACATAGTCGCCTTCGGAGGCTCGATCTTCCATCCCACGCTGTTCAGTCCTTTTACGAGCACGTTCCTGCGGCACTCGTATATCTTCCTGAAATCCTCTACGCAATCCTGAGGCCCTCTCAAGGCTACAATGCTCGCGATCTGAATGGGCTGAAACATTCCGTAATCGAGGTAACTCTTTATCTTTATAAGAGCGCCCACTACGTCTTTATTCCCGCTGCAGAAACCTACCCTCCAGCCGGCCATCGAATAACTCTTTGTAAGCGAGAAAAATTCAACGCCGACATCCTTTGCGCCCGGAACCTGAAGGAAACTCGGCGCCTTATAATCATCGAAAGTAAGATCGGCATATGCGAGGTCATGAATAACTATAATATTGTTTTCCTTCGCAAAGTCCACGACCTTTTTAAAAAAGTCGAGCCCGTCAACAACCTGAGTCGTAGGGTTGTGCGGGAAATTGATAATCAGCATCTTGGGCCTCGGCCATGTCTTTTTGAACGCCTTTTCCATTTCCACGAAAAAATCTATGCCCGGGCCTATGGGAATACTCGTAACCTCGCCGCCGGCTATTATCACGCTGTAAGGATGGATCGGATACGCAGGGGTCGGCGTCATCACTACATCGCCAGGCTGGATTGTGGCGAGCGCAAGATGCGAAAGCCCTTCCTTGGACCCTATTGTGACTACAGTCTCGGATTCCGGGTCTATGTCAACGTCGTATCTCCTTTTATACCACTCGGTAATGGCCATCCTGAGCTGAGTTATACCCTTGGAGGCCGAATACCTGTGGTTTTTCGGGTTATTCGCGGCCTCGCATAACTTATCTATGACATGCTTCGGCGCGGGCATGTCAGGGTTGCCCATGCCGAGGTCGATAATATCCTCGCCTCTTCTCCTGTAATCCGTCTTCAGGGCATTGACAATGGCAAACACATAAGGCGGCAGCCTTTTAATCCTGTTAAACTCAAACATCTTTCCTCCCATACGCTTCCTCCGCATTCATGGAGCTTCTCACCAGCGGCCCTGAGGCGACGAACTCAAATCCCAGTTCGAGGGCTTTCACTCTAAGCTCCTCAAAAATCTCCGGCCTTATGTATTCTACAACAGGCAGATTCTTTTTTGTAGGTCTAAGATACTGCCCTACGGTTAAAAAATCGCAGCCTGCCACAACCAGGTCTTTGAACAATGCCGTGACCTCATCCATTGTCTCGCCGAGGCCGAGCATCAGTCCGGATTTTGTCTTAATATGCGGAGCTATTGTTTTTGCATTCTTTAAGACATTGAGCGAACATTCGTAATCCGCCTGAGGCCGCACTTTATCATAAAGCCTTCTCACCGTTTCGACGTTATGGTTAAACACATCGGGCGCTGCGTCGAGGACAATCTTCAAGGCATTCACATCTCCTTTAAAGTCAGGCGTAAGCACCTCGATCTTCGCGTCAGGCAGCTTTATTCTTACCGCTTTTATTGTTTCCGCGAACTGCGACGCTCCCCCTTCAGGCAAATCGTCCCTCGTAACGGATGTAATGACCGCGTATCTCAATCCCAATTCAAGCGCGGCATCGGCAACCCTTTCAGGCTCCTCGACATCAATGCATGAAGGAGCACCTGAACTCACGGAACAGAAGCCGCAGTCGCGTGTGCAGTTGTTACCCAGTATCATGAACGTGGCGGTCGGTTTAGAAAAACAGAACCCCTTATTCGGACACCTCGCCTCTTCGCAGACCGTTGAAAGGCGGTGATTCCTAAGAAGGGTCTTTGTGCCGTGCATACCCGATGCCTTTACTTTAATCCACTCCGGCAAACGCATAATCTATTAAGATACAAAATATAAAAAACAAAATGCAAAATAACTCAAGAGGCATATTGGAAGTGAGGTGCTTGGAAGTATTGAAAGGGGCCCTTAGCGGGCCCCAAAGTTGGTTAGATTTTTTCTACGTTGGTAGCTTTAGGTCCGCGATCGCCTTCAACAACGTCGAACTGAACCCTCTGACCCTCGGCTAATGTCTTAAAGCCATTACCTCCGATTGAAGAGTAATGGACAAAGACATCCGGTCCGTTATCCTGCTGGATAAAGCCAAACCCCTTAGATTCGTTGAACCATTTTACCTTCCCTTCAAATCCCATACTGCTGCAACCTCCTTATTTTACCTGCAAAACAGGCTTGCTTAATCCCAAGACAAAGCATAGGGATGAAATTTTATACCATGCGATAAAACCAAATGTCAAAGGAAAAAAATCACTTTTTTTTCGCCTCATCCCACAACGCGTCCATCTCTTCGAGCGTCATATCATCAAGGGTTTTACCGGCATCCCTCGCCTTCATCTCTATATAGCGAAAACGGGATATGAACTTGCTGATCGTCTTTCTCAGGGCGTCGTCGGGATTTACGCCGACAAACCTCGATATATTTACAAGCACAAAGAATATGTCGCCAAGCTCGTCCTCTATCTCTTTCTGCTCTTTACTCTTAAGCGCACTCCTGAATTCGCGCAATTCCTCTTCGAGTTTTTCCATCACATCCTCAACCCGCTGCCAATCGAATCCGACCTTTGCAGCCCGCGCCTGAAGCTTGTGCGCCCTCAAAAGAGACGGAAGCTCCTTTGGAATGCCTTCGAGAATAGATTCTTTGATCTTACCCTCTTCCTTTTTTCTCTCATCCCACTGTTTCGAAACTTCTTCCGAGGTTTCAAACTTCTCTTTACAAAACACATGAGGATGCCTTGATATCATCTTATAGCCGATATTTTTGATGACATCGTTCATATCGAACTCGCCGCGCTCCTTTGCCAATTGGCAGTGGAAAACTATCTGAAACAATAAATCGCCGAGTTCTTCTTTTATCTTTTCAGGATCGCCCTCATCGATGGCTTCAAGCGCTTCATATGTCTCTTCTACAAGAAAAGGTTTTAGCGATTCCGCTGTCTGCTCCTTATCCCAAGGGCAGCCGTTCTCTGAGCGGAGGGATGACATAATATCGAGGAGTTTTTGAAAATTGTTCACTCTATTTCGTCAGTATCTCCAATATCTCTTTATACCTCGCCGCTGTCTTTGCCACGATATCTTCGGGAAGAACAGGGCCGGGATAGGTCTGATCCCAGTCGAGAGTAAGGAGATAATCGCGCACTATCTGCTTGTCGAAGCTGTCCTGTCCCTTTCCGGGCTGATAATCTTTTATCGACCAAAACCTCGATGAGTCAGGGGTGAGGATCTCGTCAATAAGAATAAGTTTATCATTATGCATTCCGAATTCCATTTTCGTGTCGGCAATGATTATTCCCTTTTTCTCCGCTATTTCCCTCGACTTTTTATAAACAGCAAGCGCCGAGCCTTTCAATTTTTCGGCGATCTCATCTCCGACGATTTTTTTCATTTCATCAAAACTTATATTAATGTCATGCCCCTCTTCCGCCTTTGTGCTCGGGGTGAATATAGGCTCATCGAGTCTCGATGATTCGACAAGTCCTTCGGGAAGCTTGATGCCGCAGACAGTGCCTTTCTCTTTATATTCCTTCCATCCAGAGCCTGAAAGATACCCCCTCACAATGCATTCAACAGGCATTGGTTTTGCTTTTTTTACAAGCATGCTTCTGCCTTCCAATGCATCTTTATATTTATGCAGTATTGAAGGATAATCCTTAACATCCGTGGCCACTATGTGGTTTTCGATAATGTCCTCCATCTGATTAAACCAGTAAATTGATATTTGCGTCAGAATTCTTCCTTTATCGGGAATGCCGTTAGGCAGCACAACATCAAATGCGGATACCCTGTCGGTAGCGACAATCAAGAGATAGTCGTCAACCTCGTAAACATCACGCACCTTCCCTCGCCTGACAAGTTTTAGTTCGCTGAAGTTTGTTTCCATTATGACGCCGGCCATCTCTTCCTCCTGAATAATTTCTCTACTTCTACCGCAAAGAATACCACAGACGACAGGGCAAGTGTAAATACCAGTTCATTCAAAGTTAAGGGCTCTGTCTTAAATATGGGATTTAAGAACGGCACGTATATAGTCGCCATCTGAAGGGCAAAAGTTAATGCAAAGGCTCCTAAAAGGGGTTTATTTGAGAATAACCCCTGACTGGAAAGCGACTCCCGTTCCGACCTTATGGCAAGCACATGACCCATCTGGCTTAAACACAATACCGTAAATACCATCGTCTGCCAGTGTGCATGCCCTGTCTTAATAGACCATGCCTGAGTAAAAATCGAGACAAATCCCATGAGCAGTCCTACCCATATGATATGGCCGCCGAGACCGTGTGCGAATATGCTCTCCTGCGGATGCCTCGGCGGTCTTTGCATTACACCTTTTTCAGCAGGCTCGGCTGCAAGGGCAAGCCCGGGAAGCCCATCGGTAACCAGATTGATCCAGAGTATGTGAATCGGCAAAAGGGGAATGGGGAGTCCCAGAAATGGCGCAAGGAATATCGTCCATATCTCGCCTGAATTGCTCGTCATTGTGTATTTAATAAACTTTCGGATGTTATCAAAAATCCTCCTGCCCTCTTTCACTGCCTTCACAATGGTTGCAAAGTTGTCGTCAAGGAGTATCATATGTGCAGCTTCTTTTGAGACATCCGTTCCTGTAATTCCCATTGCAACACCGATATCCGCCCTTTTTAATGCAGGCGCGTCATTAACGCCGTCCCCTGTCATGGCAACAAACTGGCCCTTGTCCTGAAGCGCTTTAACTATTTTAAGTTTTTGTTCAGGCGCAACCCGCGCATAAACGCTGATATGCTCAACCCTTTCCTCAAACTCCTCAAGGGACAATTTATCGAGTTCCCTTCCTGTGATTATCGCTTTTGTGTCATCCTCGATAATTTCGAGCCTTTTTGCTATTGCCTTTGCAGTAAGAGGGTGGTCGCCTGTTATCATTACAGGCTTGATTCCCGCGGTCTTACATAATCCTACTGCCTCCCTTGCCTCCTCCCTCGGCGGATCCATCATTCCTACAAGGCCCAAAACAGTAAGCCCTGCCTCAACATTTTCCGGCGACATGTCATCAGGCATCGCATCCCATTGCCTCACGGCAAGACAGAGAATTCTCAAACCGTCGGCAGCCATTCTTTCGCTTGTCCTTATAATCTCGCTTTTGTTTATTGTTTTTAATCCTTCAGATGTCAAGATACGGTCTGCTTTTTCGATCAATACCTCAAGCGCGCCTTTGGTGAAAGAAATATATTTAAACTCACCCTCCCCTTTATCCCCTCCCATCAAGGGAGGGGGGATTATAGTAATCCCCTC
>JACREW010000061.1 GCA_016212685.1 Nitrospirota bacterium | reverse complement strand
TGACCCATTTATTGAGTTTTCCGTAATAAACGAATTTCATCGACTCCGGAACCTTGAACCAGCATTCGCCTGTCGCCATCGCGGCAGCCACATCCGTGGAACCTACGCCTGTTGCAAAGGCGCCCAGAGCGCCGTAAGTGCATGTATGGCTGTCCGCGCCGATTATCAGATCGCCGGGAACTACAAGCCCCTGTTCGGGCAGCAGCGCATGCTCGACTCCCATTCTCCCTACTTCGAAATAGAGTCCAAGGTGATAGTCTTTTGAGAATTCCCTGAGCATCTTGCATTGCTCGGCGGCCTTTATGTCCTTTTGCGGCGCGAAGTGGTCCGGTATGAATGCCACGCGGTCTTTATCGAAAACATCTTTCGCGCCTGTTTTTTTGAATTCCTGTATAGCAATGGGGGCTGTAATGTCATTGGCGAGTATGAGATCGACTTTCGCGTTTACAAGTTCTCCGGCAGAAACTTCTTTTTTGCCTGTGTGCGCCGCGAATATCTTTTCTGTAATGGTCATGCATCCTCCGCAAAACTGTAGTTTTCGTAAAATTTCAAAGAATTATTATATCCTTATAAAAGCCGGATTGACAAGTGCGAATAGCCGAGTGAATGGCCTGACATATAGCGCAAGTCCGCTTCAACGCCTTTATAAGTGTTGTTCTTTATGCAGGGCAAAGATTATATATGCTTAATCAAATTGATAGCTCCGATGCGGAGGACGGGCATAAGAGTATGCGGTTAAATAGTTTCGCTGATAAAGTCATTGAAGCAGACCCGCGCTATATTTGAGATGCCGGTTAAGTATTGCAGGATTGCAGCTAAGCGGGCTTGTTTTATGTCTTGCGGACTAATTATAATCAGAACGAATTAGATTATTATAAGCGGGGAGCCCGTCTGCTGAGCGGGCATGTCTGCAGGGGCGGCATGGATATCCTTAAAATAAAAGGCGCGCTTTATACACAGAAGAAATCCAGTAAGGATGCCGTTTTCCCGTTTTTAAACAAGAGGATAATACTTCAGGACGGGATGCCGGTCTTTCAGTTTATAGACAACTCCGGCGTAGACGGCAATTCGATCAATAAGATCAAGGTCGCAAAAGAGATAGTCTTCGGCTTTGACACATTCCTTAAACATAAATCTACCGGCAGGATATTATTTAAGCCCCGTAAATTAAGCGAACTGGTCAATTATATCGACGAGCCGGAATTGCCTAATTACCGGTTTGTTCTCGATACCGAGGACAAGGAGATATTGAGCGAAATAATCCAGCAGATGCTATATCTCGATATAGATATAGAGGTCATGCTCGGGGACGAAGAATCCGAAAGAAGGAAGATGGAGGTCTTCAGCGAAAATTACGGAGACCTGAAAGCCGCTCTCGATAAGGCGCAAAGCCGTATTTCATGCATTCACGGCAGCGAGATAAGGGAAGAGAAGGACACGATCCTTAAAGTCGTGTCGGATATCGCCGACATGCTGACGGATATGGAGAACAGGAACCTGAGTGTGGCCATGATGGCCCTGAAAAAATCGGGCAAGAGCGTTTTAGTGAATTGTTTTTTAGGCGAGGAATACGCTCCGGCAAGCACCGAGCTTCCCACGTTCAACTCATGCATCTACACAAAGAGCAGGGATAAAAAAATATCGGTAAATTATCAGGGACGGAATATACCCTTTAAGAATCCCTCCGACGTGAAGGATTATATACTCGATGAGTTCAGAAACGCGCAGATGGATAATAAAGACGGCTATGTCCTCGACGACATGGAAATCAATTATGTCGCCAACGAGGACAGCCTGTGCGATTACACGATTATAGACACTCCGGGCCCGGATCTCGCGGGAACCGACCATAAAAAGGTCGCCTATAAGTGGATAGGAGACGCGGATGTAGTGGTTTTTATAGTAGATTACACGAAACACCTGACAAAGAGCGAAGAGGAGTTCTTCAGGGACATAAAGAGCGTCTTTGAAGAGCACAATAAGATTTACTCTTTTATAGTCGTCGTAAATAAGCTTGATCTTATGTATTTAAGCGAAGAGAAAAAATCGGCCGTCAGGTTCATAGATTTCTTAAGGTCTAAGCTGAAGGAACTTGGGTATAAAGGGTTTATCGTGCTGGGAGTATCGGCGCTCCAGTATTTTTATGCGCAAAAGGCGTTCAGGATTAAAGATTGCTGCGGGCTGGATACCGACGACGGCGAGCAACTGCGCGAGTGCCTGAATAGTTCTTTGAAGAAATATCAGGGCAGGGAAGAGATGACGATCCTGTCTTTTATCGACAACCAGATAAGGAATATGATGTGGTTTCACGGAAATGAAGGAGCGACGTTTAAGACGCTGAGGGAAAAAAGCGGGGTCGAACAGCTTATAAGATATATAAATTATATCGCTGTGGAAAAGGCCTCGATTGAGCTTTTCAACCATAGGATGTCTCTTATAGACCACAGGCTTATGGATATCAAAGAAGGTTATATTGCGAACAGGATCGAGAAACTCAGGAGAAAGAGGGATGAACTGCGGGAGAAGACGGACGCCGCAGCGGGACTGTATGAGGAGGCTATGCTTGCATTATCCGGGAAAGCCGCGTTTGACGGCAATATCGACGGGATGGAGCGGGACTTAAACCTCGCCCATAAATCCCTGCAGCTTATAATCAACATGCACACCGATAATGTTATGAAGTCCCTGACAAAGGCGCTCACGTCCCTTGCCGGTGATGAACTTATGGCGCTTCAGGGAGGGAGCGGACCGAAAGAGATTGACGAAATATCGAGCGAGATAAAAAAAGGCGTCGTAGAGAAGAATTATATACATATGATGGGCAAGTACCAAAAGGCGATAAATAATGACTTGAACCGGAAAGAAAAAGAGCTGCAAGAACAGAGCAGGTCGATGCTGGATAAGGTAATGCAATACAAGGAATATATGAAAATGCAGAATGTTCCGGATATGGATATAACAATGCCCAAACTGCCTCAGTCCTTTATCCGGTTCGATTTTCAGGGGAAGGTTTTAAAGCTAAAAGGCCTGTTTGACCCCGCTTTTTTTAAAGGAAGGCTTGCGAGAAAAAGAGGCCTGTGGGGATTCTGGATGCTGGCGCTTTCTTTGGGACGCATAAACCGGAGGACAGGCAATTTAAAGTTCGATGCGATACAGATGAAAAAGTCCATTTTTCTTATCAGAAAGAGCCTCGAAGATGCCACGCACGCATGGATGGCCGGACAGAGCGCCGATCTGCTGTCTCACATAAATCAACACCTCGACGGACTGAAGAGCGAAATATCTAAAGAGGTGGATAGGGTTGCCGGCATTTATAAATCCGTATTCGACGGGATAATAGAGGAACTGAACCGTTCAAAAGAGGAGATAGAATCGAGGATCGAATTTCTCGAAGACGCCGAAAGGGGAATGGAAGGCTTCTGCGGCTTATGGGAGGAATTCAAGACGGAGCAGACGGTTAAATAGTCAAATCAATCTGCTGGATTGTGCCAGCGCCTCCGTTTTCCCTTAGATAGATTCCGGCGCTTTGCGCCTCGCCTTGCAGAATGTTTTGCGAGTCCTTGATGCTGAATTCGGCGGACTCGCTCCCGAGATATATAGCGCCGATGTTTTTATCTTTAAGCGAATAGAATGTGTCGGTACCCTTTGAGTCTTTCGTCCATATGCGAAGCCTGCTGTAAATGAAATCCGATTCGTCTATCCATTGATTGCCGTCCGAATCATATCGGGATAGTTCTGCAAAGCCGTTGCCGCTTTCCGGCCCGAACAACTCGCTTCCATTATTTATATCGCCGTCATAGTTTTTATCGAGCACGAGGAATCCGCTGCCAGAACGAAGAAATGATATGCCGTCTTTCTTTCCGTCGGAATCGAGATCGAAACTGAATTTAGTATCCGTCAACTGCGCCGCAGGGCCGTCGAAATTGATAATTAGCGGATCTATTTTTTTCGCGTCTCCCAATCTGAGGCTTATATTGTTTTGGAGCATGAATTCCCTGCTCATGGCGATGGCGGCTGTAAATTTTATCTCGGCGCCGTCGCTTGTTTTTATGACGCCTTCAGCCTTAAAAGACATCTTTTCTTTTTCGACGTATAATTCATGATAATCGTACTCAACACCCCAGCCTTCCCTCTGTTCGCTTTGGGGTGTTTGATTCTTGTCGGGCGTTTCGATTTCATCGGGTTTGTGGAGTTTGGGAGTTACAATTTTTATTTTTTTACCTGTCAACGCCTCTATCATGGCTATCATGATCCTGTCCCTGGCGGTTAAC
>JACREW010000060.1 GCA_016212685.1 Nitrospirota bacterium | reverse complement strand
CACGATAACCTCCAGGACGGTCGATTACTAAACCATCCCAGATTTGTGAATCTATTTTCAAATCAGAAACACTCATAAATCCTCTCAAATAAACACCCATCAATACTTTTCAGCCACGACCGGTCATCTTAACCGGACACAACTGCTTTTTTGCATCCTGTGAGGCATATTGAAGATTGGGCATGTCTTCCCTGCCCGCGTAGTCTATGCCTATTACAACCGCATATATTTCACGCCTGAGAGGGGGAAGTTTCTCTCCGGGAGCTAACGGGACGGTTATATCTTCCTCGTCCGTCTTATATCGCCGGACCTGCTGCGTGACGCCGGGAGCCGGCCTTGAGGCAAGCAATGTCTTTATGCCCTTTCCTGCCTGATACTCCGCAAGCATCTGGCTTCTTAAATCCGAAAGCATGCGTTTTAAATTGTTATTAAAGCCCTCGTATCCGTAACCCATGCGAAATGCCGATGTCCCGTATGTCGCATGAACCTTGCCGCTCATGGGATCGATAATATTAAAAACTATCTTCTGGTCTGCCTGTGATTCCGTATACTCTATTCTGACCGTCAAATCCCGCTGAGCGCCGATATCGACCCTTGTAAAGATGCGCGATTTAATCATGTCTTCGGTAATGCGCTCGCATGCCGCTCTTCTATAATTCGCGATGGTCTCATCGGTATTCATCCAGTCTCTCCACATCTTCGTATACTCCGCAGTAAAGCTGCAATCGGATTCTATATGGACACTGGCATCTATGTACCCGCCGGCAGGCGCCGTATCCCATACCATATTCCGCTGATACATGTCTTTTGATACGGTAATGCATCCGGCTGCGAGTAATGCCAGCAATATCAATCCAAGCCATTTTGTTCTTTTACGCATGATGAAGCCCTCCCTTGCAAATACTCCTATTCGTTTGAACGGAGCATTTGCAGCATATTGTTACCCTTCTGATTCAGTTCAAATCCTCTCCTCAGGAGTATAGGCCTTTCTTTTCCCGCTATTGCCCTTCCGAATATGCCCGTGGCCCGCATCTTGAGCCTTACCGCATTAAGCAGCACATTCATCTTCTCTTGTTTCCCTGCCGGAGGTTCTATAGACCTCAATACCTGAGCAACCACGACATACCTCCGGTGCAGCCTCTTTATATCTTCAACGTTAAAGGCGCTCTCTTTAGCGCGGCCTCTGAGGGATTCCGCAAGCTGATTCGTCTTTGCGAAAAGGGATCTTATCTCGTCGATTATTTTAGGGACTTTAGCTCCATATTTCTGCTCATCCATTTTAACGGGCGCGGCCGCCTTCGGGTCTGTGAGCATAACCTCTACTTCGAGTGTAACCTTATAAATATTGCCGTCCTGTTTTTCATCCAATATCTTATAGGTGCGGACAAAGCCTTTCGTATTCGATAAAACTTCATCTCTTATTTCAGCGAAATCCTTAACCTCTGTTTCGGATTTGACCATTACGCCTCTCGCCTGCTCGACCGCGATTCTCAGGCCGTCGCTTATTGCAATTTTTCTTGCGGCAGCAACGTCGTCTTTCAATGTGCCCATGCCGTCCACCTTAACTGATATTGCATCCTCTCCGACATCTTCGTTTGATTCCGTTTGCATAGGTTTTTTTGCGTATGTACCTGCCGCAAAAACCAAAATCAATAAACATGCCGATAGAGAGACAAACCTCTTCATCTATGTAATCCTCCTAATGACATATTATATTATTTTCCTATCCTTTCAAGCAAAAACCTGACCTGCCTGTCTTCGGGGCTCAGCCTTATGACCTCTTCGAATGCCTTTTTCGCCTCTGCCTCGTCCCCTTTCTGATAATGCATAAGGCCGAGGGACTTTTGGAGCGTCGAATCCTTCGGGAATTTGTCCGCGCCTTCTTTCAAATACTTTAACGCCCTTTCCTCTTCTTTCATCTCCTGATAGCAAATAGCGAGATAATAATAAACATCCGGCGTGGGCAATGCCTTCAATGCCTCTTCAAAAAGTGTCGCTGCCTTGCCGTAATTCCTCTGCCTGAAATAATTGCCGGCCTCGATAACGAATTCTGTTGCCTTTTTCTGACGTTCTTCCTGATTCATGGATGCGTAAGGATTCGATATGGCATCAACTATCTTACCGTCAGGTATCCTTGCGTCATAAACCTTTGATACGGCAATTCCGGCAATCTTCATCTCGTCCGTATTTATCGAGCCCATATAGTTCGCGGCAATCTTTATGTTTTGCTCGGATGAGATATTTTTCTGATTGTCGAATATATTGTTATCCTTAATCTCGCCTGAAAAGCTTTTGATAGCTATTCCGTCTTCGTTCTGAAAGATATTGCTGTTCATAATCCTTGCGTCCGTCTTTTGAAGTTCTATCCCTGTTTTATTTCCTGAGACGGCAGTGTTTTTAATTATTACAGAAGGCGTACCGGAAATCGCAATGCCCGTATCGCTGTCCGTAATTACTCCTGCATCCAGCATTCCCTCTGCGTTTTGCAGTAACATCGCGGTAACGGCTCCCTTTATCCTCAAGCCATTTATAGTGATGCTGCCTCCCTCGACGCTAATGCCTTTCCATTTCTTATTACCCGATGGGATAAACTCAACAGGAGATTCTTTTCCGTTTACGACTATTCTGCCGTAAACAGTCAACGACGAGTTTTCTTCAAACATTATCCTCGTTTCGGGCTCTAATGTGAGAGTTAAACCCTTCGGAACCGTCAGCGAATCTTTCACGATGTAATTCCCTGCAAGCGCCGTATCCGTTCTGATCTCTCCACTTAAAAGCACTGGCTCCTTCGATGTAACGGCTGATTTAACGGCATCTACGAGTTCGGATTCATTACCCACTTGGTCAACAGCAATTACCCTGTAATAATATGCAATGTTCGGCCTTGCGGTCTTGTCTTCAAACGATGTATGTTCTGTTGCCGAAACCTCCGCATATCCGCTCAAAGGCTGTTCGCTCCTTAGTATTTTATATCCCTTTAAATCAGGCACATTTTTCAGGCCTTCCCATGAGATGTCTATCCTGTCCTGAAAACCCTTTGCCTTCAAGCCTTTCACTTGAGGAGGAGGCGTAGTATCAAGGGTTGCAAACCCGCTCACATCTATCCATTCGGTTTCGTATCCGCCCGGCCTCTTCAAAGAAGCAACTATAGGCATGTCCTTTGCGTTGTCTCCGGATATCACGAGATATTCGCCCATATATATTCCGGGCTTTGTTTCTTTCATCGGAATGCCTTTCTTAAAGTTCCCGATGTCAAAGGTGGCGACCAGCCCCTTTTCGCCTTCGAGTCCGACTCTTATAATCTTCCCTTTGCCGAAAGGCCCTTCTTTAACATTTGTAAGGACTTCCTTAATCGCAGGCCTGTCTTCAACAGCCATGCCTTCGGGAGAAGGAATTTTTTCATTGAATTTATGGGCAAGCTCGTTCACCATTCTCACCTGCTGAATCTCTCTTATGTTCATTGCGGTAGACACGGCAGTCATTATCAGCCCGATGGGAGAGAGAGGCACGCTGCCTTCGTGATACCTGACTGCATCCTTTATCCTGAATACCTCTTTGCCTGTCCGCGTATTTACCATCCAGACCTCGGCCTCGACGCCAAGCTGCGAATAAAGACCTGCATATACTTTTGTATAGTCGGTGACTTTTCCATAAATCAGCCCGTCACAGCCTATGGGCGGGCATATATCAGCGGGCTTTATATCAAGAATATTTTTACCCGACGATTTTTCAAGATGTACTATCTTCTCATCCACAATGCTCAGTTCGACATCACGGTACGGCTTTGAACTGAAGTGATTGTAAAAAGCCCTTCTGACCTGATTTGCTATGCCTATCTCCTTTGTCTCGTTCTGAAACGGCATGACCGCAACAGTCCTCGGCATGTCGCCTTCAGACACGGTGATTTCAGGCATATCCTTTTTTACCTCCGAAGGCGGTGCGCAGGAAAAAAGAAATAACAATGCAAAAAATATTATTGCGGTTTTTTTTGCGTTCATAAGCGGCTCCTTTATGAGATTATTCAAAAATAGTCTTTTAATTTAAAACTACCCTGCCGGAGCTATGAAGTCAAGGTAATTTTACCGCCTCAAAATAAACCGTCCCTTCAATTTCTCCGCATCCGGGCTTACGCTCGGACTTTGCTGAACATTGATCTGCTTGGCTTCGTCTTCGACCAATGGTTTGATGTATTCGTAAATCTCCGCAATTGTCTTTTTGCCGTCTTTTAATGCCTTGAGAAAATAGTATGTAAATACGCCATGACCTTTTTCAGGCGATGAAGTAGAAATCTGCGTTCCCTGTGTTGCAGAAAGGACTGCCATGTTTGATGAAAGAACTGTGCTTGTTGTCATCATAACTAACGGCCTTGCACCTTTCGCAAGAACGCTTCTTCCGCCTGCACCGGAAAAACAGGCATCAAGCACAACCGTCACCTCTGCAACTTGCAGTTTGCCAAGGCTGTCATAAAGACTCTTAAGAGGATACCCTGTATCAGAGAGATAATTCGGGTCTCCGTCAAACGGAACAATATAAGCGTCTCCTGTCTTTGGCTCAGGCGCGCCGTGTCCTGAATAATAGATAAACACCCTGCTATCAGGCTTTGCCTTGTTAGGAAGCCATGTCTTTATGATCTTTTCAATGGCAGATTTAGTTGCCCTTTCCTCCAAAAGCATCTCTATGTTTCTCGGCTTAAAACCCATTGCCTTTGCATAATCACCCATAAGCCTTGCATCATCATAGGAATAATCCGATTTCGGAAGGCTCTGATATCCTTCTATGCCGATGATAACTGCAAGGTCATTTTCACCCATGATTCTTTCAGACTGTGCAAAAGCCGGCTTATCAATGTCAGATTGCATGGAAGGCGACTTGGATTCTTGTTTTTGTGTCTTGGCGCCCTCAACTGCCGCCTGCACAATCGTTGTAAGGTCTTCTTTGGTTAACCCTGAAGCAACATTAGTTTTGGGCTCGACCTGCTTGGGCTTAAGTCTATTTAACGTTTCAATGCTTAATTTGGCGTTATCATATGCTTTGTCATTACTGGGATTGCCCAAGTGGGGCAATTGTCTCGATGCATGTTCTTTTAACCCATATATTGCTAAATCCAAATCAGCGCCTTTATTTATTAATAGTTTTGCAGTCTCCATTTGACCGTTATATACCGCATAACTTAATGCGGTAAGAGTCTTAAATCTCTCATTAGGGTCATTAGGGTCGTATCCTTTTTCCAGAAGTCGTTTCGTTATATCATTACATCCGCCGCCGGCAGCGTAGTACAATAAACGTGGACATCGACCACCCTTATTAAATGTCTCATAAGCATTTTCAATCAAGATCCTGAATATTTCATTTCTGCATGTATAACCGTTCTCAACAGACCCCATATATGGTGTGCCTCCCGCCTCATCTTTTTCACATGCATTAGATCCCTTAGCCAGTAAGTCTTTAACAGCATTTATGTCGCCTCTTGCTGCTGCTGTAATTAAAGGCGTCATAGATGTCGTCTTAGACACAGACGGCACACAGCCATTAATGAAGCTGAATGCTGTAAGGATTAAAATATATGCTGAAAATTTCTTCATCCCCCGCCTCCTGAAAAACTTAAAAACAATCAGTCGTTATTAATTAAACGTTTGATTGTCTCTACAAACTGGCTTGCCTGTTGCAGCCAGTCTTCTACCTGATTCTTCTCAAAACTGACAAGTTCAATATAGTCGCCTCTTTGACGAGCTTCAAAAAGCTCATCATACAATTTCCCATGCTCATGACTTACTTTCCCTGATTTTACGAGATGCTGATGAAACGCTGCCCTCACGCCGGAGTGCTTTTTAAAACGGAGTTTTTCTTGAAGCAAAACTGCACTGACTGCATAGAAACAGGCATAATAAATTCGGTTTACTGAAAAGGAAAGACGGCATGCCTTCAACTCATCTTGAGCTGCATCAAGAGACTCCCTTGCTTTGTTTAACCAGTAAGAGACAAGTTCTTTTAGACTTTCTTCTTCGTTCACAAAAGAACTCCCTCCTCTTCAACAAAGGCATGAATAGGAAGAAGAGAAAGAGGAGCTTTTTGCCATTCATCTTCTGAAACAATAAATACACTAATATTAGTTTCATATTTAAGATTTATATCGAAAATCTTGTGGACTATCTGCCGCCTTATATCATTAGTTACATGACAGGGAAGCATAATTAAAAGGTCTAAATCCGACTCTTCGTCAGAGGTTCCATTTACCTTTGAGCCGAATAATTTAAATTTAACGGAAGGCCACTCAGTTTTTAAAACAGATATAATTTCGTCTAATGCAAAGTTTTCAGCTTCAGTAAGATATAGTGCCCTTTCCTTTATTCCAGCCATCATCTCACCCCCTTGTTACGACTATTTTATCACAAAACAGCCTGTCTCAATGAGATTATTCCCTCATAGATTTTATTTTACCGCCTCAAAATAAACCTCCCCTTCAGTTTCTCCACATCAGGGCTTATGCTTGGGCTTTGCTGGACATTCAATTGCTTTGCCTCATCCTCAACAAGAGGTTTTATGTATTCGTAAATTTCTGCGATGTTTTTCTTGCCATCCTTCAAAGCCTTGAGGAAATAATATGTGAATACGCCATGTCCTTTTTCTGGAGATGATGTAGAAATTTGCGTGCCTTGTGTTGCTGACAGGACTGCCATATTCTGCGATAAAACTAATCCTTCTGTCATCATCACCAACGGCCTTGCGCCCTTTGCCAAAACGCTCCTTCCCCCGGCGCCCGAGAAACATGCGTCAAGCACAACCGTTACTTCTGCAACCTGCAATTTGCCGAGGCTCGCATAAAGACTTTTAAGCGGATAACCCGTATCAGAGAGATAATTCGGGTCTCCGTCAAACGGAACAATATAGGCGTCTCCTGTCTTTGGCTCAGGCGCGCCGTGTCCTGAATAATAGACAAATACCTTGCTGTCTGCCTTTGACTTGTTAGGCAGCCATGTCTTTATAATCTTTTCAATAGCAGATTTAGTCGCCCTTTCCTCCAAAAGCAGCTCTATGTTTCTCGGCTTAAAGCCCATTGCCTTTGCATAATCACCTACAAGCTTTGCATCGTCGTAAGAATAATCCGATTTGGGAAGCCCTTGATAGCCTTCAATGCCTATAATTACTGCAAGGTCATTATCTCCCATGATTTTATCGGTTGTGTTAAAAAAGGGCTTGCCTATGTCGGATATGGATGAAGCCGTCCTTGTTTCTTTTTTATCTTTTGAAACTTTTTCAACAGCAGTTTGAATCATCTTTTCCATGTCTTCTTTGGTGAGGGCTTGAGCTGTCGGCTGGCTAGTAATTTCCTGCTTCTTTGCAAACGATTCAAGGAGTTTAATGCCTATTTTAACCTTGCTATCCTTTGGATATTTGGCAGCGGAGTCTTCCAACCCAGCCATCGCAACATTTAGATCAGCTCCGCTGTCTATCAGCATCTTTACAACAGCCCCATTGCCGCTATATGCTGCGGCCCATAATGCGGTTTTACCATGCGAGTTTGATACATTTACTTCAGCGCCCTTATCTATCAACAATTTAACTATATCAGCATGTCCCTTAAGCGCCGCATTCAATAAAACAGAAGCGCCCAAAGAGTCTTTGGCGTTCACATCAGCGCCCTTGTTTATGAGGATCTTTGCAGCCTCTATATGACCATAATATGCCGCATCTATCAAAGCATGCCCTTTTTCATTAACCTCAGCTCCTTTATCAAGCAGATTTTTCAGAGTATTGATATCACCGCTTTCTGCCGCGCGCATTAATGGCGTGCTTGTCGCACATCCTGCAAGCAAACCAAATGCGATAAAAAGTAAAATAGATGAAATAAGTTCCTTCGTTACACTCAGGACAAGCCTTCTCATCCCCCACCTCCTGAAAAAACAGGGCTTATTTATACACATTTCCCCTGAAATCTACTATGTCAATAAAAATTGAGGGTCTTCGCGTAATCGTGTGGGTAGTTTTGAGCACTTTCCTATATCTCCGGCAACATACAAGTCAGTATTTTCAGCCTCAGATACTCCTCATCACGTAACCCATACGCCCGTCTCTGCATAACCCTAATCTTGTTATT
>JACREW010000059.1 GCA_016212685.1 Nitrospirota bacterium | reverse complement strand
CGGATAACATCGAGAATATATTTTACGGCGCGGATATCGTAGCTTTTCTTCATAACGCATGTTTTTACCTCTATCCCTTCTGCCGACGCCTTTTTTTCGAGCATGCTGCCGGGCTGGCACAAAATTATCACATGTGCGCCGAGCCGCTTAAGTCCGATGGATTCATTGAGCGTCCGGTTCTCCTGGCCTCCCCAGCCTGTTGAAGATTCGGTATGGAGTATAGTGAAGGGCATATTATACGACCTTTACAGCGCACACAATGACGTGGTCGCCCAGCAAAAGCTCGCGGGATGATAATTTCTTAATCATCTCCGCCCTTTCTTTATCTTTTTCGAATAACAATCCGATACTGTAAAGCGCTTTTAAAACGAAATAAAGCCATATGCCTTTTGTTTTCATGCCGGAGCTTACAACAGCCTTCACCTCAAAGCCGTTTCTTTTCATTATTTGAAAAACTTCGACAAAAGAAACAGGGTTATAAGCGATAAAATTCCATCGTTTATAGCTGTCTCCCGCCTTATACGGCTTGAAGTGCTGGAAATAGCCCCTTCGCAGGAAAAATAATCGCGACGATACCGAAAGTATGTTCGGAAAGCTGACGACAAGCCTGCCGCCTTCCTTCAATACTCTGCCGAATTCTCTTATGATCCTGTTATGATTTTCGATATACTGCAAAGACTCGCTGCATACAACGATCCCGAAGCTTTTTCCCTTAAAAGGCAGGAACCGGTTTAAATCCGCATTTACGAACAGTTTTGAGTCTTCGGGGCGGTCATATCTGTCGGCATAAAAAACCTTAAATCCCCTGCCTTCAAGGGCGCTGCCTATAGCGCCTTTGCCGCAGGCCGCGTCAAGCACATGCCCATTATCGCTATTTTTCAGAAGTTCATATATTTTTTCATGGACCGGTTTCATATCTTTAATTTTTCAACTATGATATTCTTTACCTCTTCCGGGCTTATATCGGTAAGACATCTGCTTATTTTACTGCCTTTGCACCCGTCCTTTCCACACGGTATGCACTCCCAGTCTCTCTGGATGACGGTATGAATGCCGAATGTCTGGATACCGTTTCTTTTTTGGTAGGGTGTCTCTTCTGTTTGACCCACGGGGACAGTCCCGATTCTACGACTTCGCTTCGCTCCGTCCGTAAATCTGGGACAGTCCCCTCGCATAGAATTGTCCCACGGCCCCCAATTAAAGGCGCCGCTCGGTCCGAATATGGCGATAACAGGGATGCCTACCGCGGCGGCAATATGCATCGGCGCTGAATCTACCCCGAAGAAAAGGTCCGAAACCCCGGATACGGCGCCAAGCTGTTTTATCGTGGTCTTTCCGCAAAGGTCTACCAGCCCATCGGGGGACTGTCCCGGATTTACGGGCGAAACCGTAGAATCGGGACTGTCCCCTCCTTCCCCGACTAAAGACATTATTCTCTTTGCCTTTTCCATTTCTTTTTTATCAGGGGATGATGTGACGATTACCTTTATGCCATGTCCCAAAAGCCATGTTATAATTTCTGCCGTATACTCGTCTTCCCAGCACTTAAAGAGCCACCGCGAGGTCGGATGCACATGAACAACGGTATCGCCGTCTTTTATGTTACGGCCTTTGAGGATGTTTCCGATAAACACCCTGTCCTCTTCCGGAATATGAAAATCGATTGAAAGGTCTTTTGTATCTATCCCGAACCTGCTTATTACCTCCATGTTCTGCAACACCGTATGTTTATTGCCGTCCGGCTCCGACAGATGGGTATAGGCATATTTTTTCCCTATAAAGCCCTTTTTAGATTTCCAGCCAAGCCTGTATTTTGCTCCGGACGCAATGGATATAACTGCAGCCCTGTCCCCCCCGGTCAGGTCAACAGCCATATTAAAACCTTTTGTTCTTAAATGTCTCAAAAAGTCTATTTCGCTAAAATATCGTTTCAGCGCCGGAAGATTTTTTATATCCCTGTCAAAGCTTATTATCTCGTCTATAATCGGGTTGCCGCGCAATGCATCTTCCGTTCCTGAATTTACAAGCGCCGATATGTGTGCGTCCGGAAATGTTTCTTTCAATGCCCTGAATACGGGGGCTGCAAGAAGGACATCGCCGATATGCCTCAGCTTTATGACAACTATTTTTTTTATATTCACAAAATTCATTTCTTAACCCGACTTATTACCTCTATAAACTCTTTCACGGCCCTTCCAATCGGAAACGCCTCCGCCTTTTTACGCGCATTTTCACCCATTGCTTCGAGGTTGCTCAATGAACGGTTTATTTTATCGGCCAATTCCCGAGCATTAAATAAATTCTGTGCGGCAAAACCCTCACTTCCATTCTCTATGAGTTCGGCCGCTCCATTGTTCTTTGTTGTTATCACCGGCAGTCCCGACGCCATTGCCTCCAGTGTCGCATTGCTGAACGGGTCGTAAAGCGTCGGGAGCACGAACAGATCCGATGCGGCATCTATAAACGTTTTCAGCCCCTTTCTTTCGAATCCTGAGCCTACAAACAATAATATCCTGCTGTCTTCGGATACGTTGAGACTGCTCCTTATATCTTTACGCCATTTATCTTTATTTTCAGGAGTAAACCGCATCAGATCAACCCCGTTGTAAATTATATTTATCCTACCTTCCGGAACCTCATAGTGCCTTATAATCTGTTCCTTTACCATTTTCGAATTTGCGATTACGAGTTTTGTAATATGAAAAAGTTTCTTTTCCAGATTCAGGAGCGAGATATGAAGCGGATTTATCTTGAAAGAGAGCCTCTTATAAAAAGGCGCTGTTTTTGCCCTTATATCGAGCCATTCCGCGTGGCATCCCTCCCCTGCCCTGTAAATGTCCTGACAGGTTGTCCTCTCGAAACTTATAACGCAATCGAATTTTAGTTTGGAGTTCAGAGTTTGAAGTTTGGAGTTTGCATCAATATTGAATGTAAGATTGCTTAAGAAAGAGCTGAAAGGCAGTATATCCACCTTATGAAAAATTATTCCGTCCTCTTCAGTCCAGGTATCGGCGAATATGTGTATTTCGTGCCCGGCCTCTTTGATCTGTCCTATCAGGGTCTGGAGATACCTTTCCGCGCCGCCGTGAATAGAGAATTTCTTTTTTATGAAAGCAAGCCTCAATCCTTTTTCTCCCACGCCTTTGCATACTTGAGGAACGTGTAGAATCCATAAAGCACGGCCAGCATAAAACCGTGAATTCCGTCCCTGAATCCCTGCTTTATGAAAAACATTTTTAAAAACGTGAAGACCGGGCTTCCCGCCATTTTAAAGATTAACGAGACCGGGGATTGAATTGGATTTTTAAGGAGTATCTCCTCTGCCGCAAGGGTCGAGTAATTTTCCATCTTTTTAATATAATCCGAAATTGTTCTATATGTGTAATGCTCCAGCGGCCCCTTCAGATAATCTTTAGAGCCGTTGACGACCACTTTTTCATGCACCGCTCTCGGCTCCAATCCGGATACCTCTTTTTTGAAAAGCCTCAAGGTATAATCAGGCCACCATCCGCTGTGCCTTATCCATCTGCCCAAAAAGAAATTTTTCCTCGGAATATAAAAACCGCTGCAAGAAGAGTTCAGAGTTTGGAGTTCCGAGTTAAGAGTTATTTTCTCTGTGATCTCCTTTTTTAATTCAGGCGTGACACGCTCATCCGCGTCGAGGAGCAGAACCCATGACTTTTGCGCATAATCTACCGCCGTCTGCTTCTGCTTTGCATAACCCTGCCACTCGCGCTGAAATACCCTGTCCGTATATTGCCTGCATATCTCAACAGTCCTGTCATTGCTGAAGGAATCGACTACCACAACGTCTTCAAAGTCCTTTACGCTCTCAAGGGCGTCGCCTATGTTTATTTCTTCATCTTTTGTGATTATGACGACAGAAACGGGTATCATGAATTTGAAATTTCAAATTTGAGATTTGAGATTTTCAGGTCAGCCCCCTATCTTTGACATGGGCTTCAGGTGGGCAAAGCTTTTCTCGTGGTTTATGGAATGGCCTTCCGGTTTTATCTCTATCGAGAGCCTAAACAGCCTCTCGATCTCTTCATCGGAAGCCCCGCATCTCATGGCCGACCTTAAGTCTATCTCGGTCTCCGAAAACAGGCACGGCCTGAGCTTGCCGTCGGATGTGATTCTAAGCCGGTTACACGTATCGCAAAAATGATGCGTTATAGGGCTTATGAAGCCTATGACTCCGGGAGCGCCATCGAACCTGAAATAACGCGCAGGACCAGATTTTCTGATCTTTACGGGCATGAGCGGCGCGACTGCCGATGCCCTTTCCTTTATCTCCTGCGTCGATATGTATTTCTCCTCGTTCCAGATTTCCCGCGAGCCGATGGGCATAAATTCTATGAACCGCACATGATATTGCTTCTTTATCGTAAGCAGCGCGAATTCCTCTATCTCATCGTCGTTGAATCCCCTTATCGGAACCATATTTATCTTCACCGGTATCAGTCCTGCATTTTCCGCTTCCTTGATCCCGTTAAGGACATCGTTAATATTACCTCCGCGCGTTATTTCCCTGTATCGCTCCGGCAGAAGGGAATCGAGACTGACATTGACCCTTCTTAATCCGGCTGCTGCGAGTTCCCGCGCGTATTTTTGGAGCAGGAGACCGTTTGTCGTGAGGCTTACATCTTCAATGCCTTGTATGTTGTTTATGGACGAGATGAGATAAGGGAGATTTTTCCTGATGAGCGGCTCTCCGCCGGTTAGCCTTATTTTTCTGACGCCGAGGCCGGCCGCTATCCTGACTATCCGGATAATCTCTTCATAGCTGAGGATATTCTTGTGCTCTATGGGCTTTATGCCGTCCGAAGGCATGCAGTAAATGCATCTGAGGTTGCATCGGTCGATTATGGATATCCGCAGATAATCTATGGCGCGTTCATATTTGTCTTTTATCAGGCTCATTTCTTCTTTTTCTTGGCGGTCTTAGACGCGCTGCCGCCGGCATTGTTTTTAGAGAGCATCTCGCCTATCTTCTTTTCTGCGAGCTCGGCCTCGCGCGAGTTCGGATACTTCTCTATCACTTTCTCCAGCAGCACCTTTCCTGTCTTTTTGTCTCCGAACTCAACAAAGGAGAATGCCAGCTTCAGCATCGCGCCCTTTGCCTTTTCGTGCTTAGGGGACTTTTTAATAAACGCGTCGTACGAAAGAATAGCATCCTCGTATTTTTTATCGGCATAATAAGATTCCCCTGCCCAGAAATACGCGTTAGGCAGAAGTTCGTGCTTTGGAAAATCCTTTGCGAATTGCTCGAATTTCCGGCTGGCCTCCGCATACTTTTTCTCTTTGAAGTCTATGTGCGCATCGTCGTAGAGCTTCAGGGGATCGTTGATATCGGCAGTTTTTGCTTCCTTTGTTTCTGCCGTTGTTGCGCTCGCCTCTTTTGAATTATCCCGAGAATCCGCCGTCTCCTTCTTTTCAAGAGAGTCGCTGATTTTTGTTTTTACTTCCTTGAGTTCATTTTCGAGTTTCGCTATCCTTGCCTGCTGGAGTTCCCTCTCCGAGAGGAGGTCTTTTATAGTCTTGTCCATGAAATACTTGTTTTCGTCGAAACGGCCTTTAAGTGTCTGCAGCTCTTTGGATAAATCGGATGTCTGCATTACAAGGGAAGACTGACTCTCTTTTACCGCACTTAGGGAGTATTCCTTTAGCGTGGTTATATCCTTTGACAT
>JACREW010000001.1 GCA_016212685.1 Nitrospirota bacterium | reverse complement strand
TGAGCCATATATTGGTTAAAACCGAAGCCGATGCTAAGAAAGCATACGAGAAACTTCAGAAGGGCGAGGATTTCGCGAAAATAGCTTCGGAGATGTCTATTGATAAGGCTACTGCGAAATCTGGCGGGGATATCGGAATGTTTAAAAAAGGCGATATGAAGCCGGAACTCGAAGAAGCGGCATTTAGGTTGAAGAAAGGCGACATAAGCAAGCCTATAAGTCTGAAAGACGGAATACATATAATCAAGGTAACCGATGCGAAGGGCTCCGTCATGGAGTTCGAGAAGGTAAAAGGATTTGTCCGCCAGAAGATGACCGCCGAGAGACAAAGGGAAGGCATTGACAAGTTTATCGAGAACCTTAAAAAGAGCTACAAGATAGATATAAACAAAGATGCGCTTTCAAAGCTGACTTTTGAGCCGGCTCCACAGCCCGCTCCGGCGCAGATGCCAGAGAAGAAATAACATCTTTTGATAAGGCGGATATCTTAAGATATCCGCCTTATCCTTACAACTTGCCGGACGATTTTCCCACATTTTCCGCCATTTCGCTTTTTGTCCGTAATATCAGAAAATACGAAATAGTGAAAATTCTCTGCAATTGATTTTATGGGATTTTTCTGTTCAAAAAATCTTTAAGCTGTGCTATAGTTTAACCAGATTTAGGGAAATACGACAGGGCGTACAGTAATTGTTAGCATAGGAGAAAAGAATGATAAGAAAATATTTTGTAATCTCACTGCTGCGGCTTCACGATGGATGATGTGCGTATATACCGATATCGCTCAGAAAAGAGGATTTCAATATTGGGCCGTAGCATATCCTGCTCCTCCAAGCGAAGATGTTCTTGTAGGCTTTCCAAATTCGCAAGAGGAAAAGATAGCGCAGACGATAGGACCCAAATTTGGCACAACCAATGTCCTCCCGACCATGCCAGTTAGTAAAATGATTGTATTCTGTAATGAGTTGAAGAGACGACAATAGTATGAACTCTTGCGCTAACATTTCACTTCACGGGATCGGCGGGAAACGGCCCCGCCTCCCCAGTGACTTCAGGCGTTAGAACAAACAATATAAGGGGGTATTTCTCTTATGATTACTTTTATTCGATACTTACTTGGTCTGGTTCTTCTTGTCATTAGTGGATTTTCTATGCTCAATGCCGCATTTCCTAGTATGTTCTATAAGGATGGCATAAAGATGGCACTTACTGGCATAAATAATTTGCAGAAAAAAGGATATTTGACTCCTGAAGATCAAGAATACAGATCGTTATTAGCGGTGGTGGCGCTAAACATACCGACAACTGAAAAAAAGAACGACTTCGTTAGTAAAACTAAACAGATCAAACTGTCTGATCAAAGTGGCTATGGTATTCCTCTCTCGGCTTCGGCAATTTTCTTGGATTCTAATGGACATGCGATTGCATCTGTGCCAGTCATGCAACTCAAAGCGGCAGCAAAGGATATCGGAAAGATACTTGAACAACCATTACTCTTTGCAATGGGATCATTGACAATGATTGTGGGCTATATAGTCCTCAAAATCCAAGTAATGAAGGATCTGTTCTAAGGAGGCTATTCACTGGATCGCCGAAGAAGGGAAAAGAGGACGGTTGTTCTCAATTACACGTCAAATTAATGGAGCATCTGGTGATTACAAGGCACAAAATATTTAACATCTGGTTTGTCTCAACCTTTTGATGGTAGAATAGGGCTATATGAGTCCTTCAATTTTCAGGGAAAAGGGATATAGATTTTATTTCCTCTCAAATGAGGAGGACAGAATCCATATCCATGTAACATGCGAAGATGGAGAGGCTAAATTTTGGATAGAACCCATAATATCATTGGCTATATCTCATGGGTTGAATCCAAAAAAGCTGAATGAAATTCAAAAAATAGTCGAGGAGCATAAAAATGAAATCATCAAAACATGGCAAAAGCATTTCAGTAAGCGTTGAAAATATAACGCCCCTTGGCATATGGCTGTATGTAAAAGAAAAAGAATACTTCCTAAGCTATAAGGATTATCCATATTTTAAAGACCAGACATTGAATTCCATACAAAACGTTCAATTGCTTCACGGCTACCATCTATATTGGCCTCAATTGGATGTTGACCTTGAAATTGACAACCTCGAAAATCCTGAGAAATACCCTCTGAAATTTGAATCAAAGAAGCCTCTAACGAGTCATTCGACGGGACGACGAGTAGCCGCCCGTTAATTAATTCAATCGTTCCATCTCTTACTTCCCTATACAAAACTCGCTGAATATCCTGTTCAGGATGTCTTCGGTGGTGACGACTCCCACTATCTCCCCGAGACTGTCGAGCGATTCGCGGAGGAAAAGTGCCGCAACCTCAAGGGGCTGACCTCCCTCTAATGCCTCTGCCGCCTCTTTGATGGATTTCAACGCATTGTCTATGGATTGCTTATGCCTTATGTTCGTTATGATCACATCCTCCACGCCTGCGTCGCCGCCCGTAGATATGCAGAGGGAATAAACGGCATCCTTTAGTGTGTCTATGCCGTCGCCTGTTAATGCGGAAACATTGATAATAGACTGAAGATTGAGGGTTGAGGGCTGAAATGCAGGATTTGCGATATCCGATTTGTTTATTACAAATACCGCTCTTTTCGCCTTAACCCTTTCGATAAGCTCCATGTCGGCCTCATCGAGCGTCCTGCCGGCATCGAGAACGGCTATTACAATGTCCGCGCCTTCTATCGCCCGCAGGCTCCGCTTCACGCCCTCCATCTCGGCTAAGTCGTGGGTTTCCCTTATTCCCGCGGTATCCATTATCTTCAACGGCAGGCCTTTGATATTCAGATAGTCCTCTATCACATCCCTCGTGGTTCCGGGCATCTCGGTGACTATCGCCCTGTCCTTTTGCAAAAGCGCGTTCAAAAGGGACGACTTGCCGACATTCGGCTTGCCCACAATAGCCGTAGAAACGCCTTCCCTGAAAAATTTTCCCTCGTCATAGCCCCTTGAAAGGGCCATCAAATCTTCCGTTGCAGCCTGCATGGAACCGATCACCGCATCTTTTACAGGAGTCTCTATTTCTTCTTCAGGGAAATCTATATATGCCTCCACATGAGCGCAAATATTTGCGAGCCTCTCCTTTATATCCGCTATCCTTGCGGACAATCTTCCCTCAAGCTGTTGAAGCGCCAGCCTTTCGGCCTGCTCTGTCTTAGACCTTATCACGTCGATAACCGCCTCTGCCTGAGAAAGGTCTATCCTGCCGTTCAGAAACGCCCTTCTCGTAAATTCGCCGGGCTCCGCAAGCCGCGCGCCTTCCTTCAAAAGCATCGCAAGAGCTTTACGCAAGGGAAGCATTCCGCCGTGGCAGTTGATCTCCACCACATCCTCCTTTGTGTAGGTCTTAGGCGCTCTCATGACAGTAACAAGAACCTCGTCGATTTTTTCATTATTCGCAGGGTCGATTATAAAACCGTAAACAACGGTATGGGATTTGGCATCATTAAGCCGTTTGGCCTTGGGGGATGAAAATACTTTATCGGCGACGGCAATCGCATCCTTGCCGCTGAGGCGGACTATGCCTATACCTCCCTCTCCTGTGGCCGTGGATATGGCGGCAATTGTGTCATCAAGATAATTCATCTAACGATTATAGCAAAGCTGCGCGGAAAGGCAAAGTATTGGAGCGACTTCGGCAGCCCAAGCGTAACATGGATGTTTAAGCGGGCTGGCGCAGCTTCGGAGGAAGGCTCGGATGCCTTTCGAGAATGAAGCGGAAATGCTTTGTCTTTCCGTATAATGACGATAAAGTCGTTGAAGCTGACTTGCCCTTTAGATGTTTTGCAAAAAACTCAGGTCTGACTTAATATAATTACAGTTTTGTTTTAAATGGAGACATTATGGAACTCTCTAATCGAATACGTTATTATCGCTACATTTCCGGAGTGTTTGCGAATCGGCAGTCCGATCCCATGTGCTGAGTCTGCAAGGCATTCACGAACAGCGTTAGGAATATAAGGGAAGACCTCGCGGAATTCGAGCGGCAATACGACGCCGATATAAAATCGCTGTCACCGGAGATGTCGGGCATTCTCTCCGAAGCAAAAAAAATCCTAACCGGATTGAAAATTATAGAGGACGCGGTCGGGCAAAAAAAGGCTGGAAACTGCAAGATGCCCGAAGGCGTATGTTTTGTAAAATTATCGAAATCTATCCTCGAAAAGATTTCGTAATACGGTTTTATTATGGACGAGCTTTCAAAAGAATACGTCATCTCTTTTTTCGACAATAATCTGATGCTTCACGGCGACAGGCCCGAAGCGGTGCGCTGGTCACCGGCAGGACAGGTATCGCGTTATTTGGCAATGCTCGATATCGGAGACATCAACGGCAGTAAAATCCTCGACTTCGGCTGCGGCAAGGGCGACTTTTATCGGTTTTTGAAAGACAGGGATATTCATGTCGAGTATCACGGGTATGATATAAACGAAAACCTCATTGCTCTGGCAAAGAAGAAATTTACCGGCGTTGATTTCAATGTATTCGATATAGATAAAGACAATTTCGCTGAGGATTTCGACTATATCTTTCTCTGCGGCGTGTTCAATCTGCAAGTCCAGGGCATTGATGAGGATATCAAAAGCACACTGATAAAACTTTTTCAGCGCTGCCGCATTGCTCTTGCATTTAACGCCATTTCACATTACAATCCCCAAAAAAGTTTTGAGCTGCACTATACCTCGCCCGAAGATATTTTCAGCTTCACAATAGAAAACCTTTCTCCTTATGTCTCGCTGAGGCACGACAGGATACATTACGATTTCACGATGTTTGCGTATAAGGAATCGAATAAATTTTAGTCCCCGAAACAAATCCCGATCTCACGCGCTGTCTTTACCGTATCGCCGTCAAGCGGAACTTTTTTAATCTTATCGATGACCTTTTCGAGAGGAACCGCTTTTACATCAGGCGGGTCAAGGGCGATCATTACTCCGAAGCTTTTCTTTTCGATCATGCGGACTGCCGCCGCGCCGAAACGGAGGGCAAGGAGCCTGTCGAATGTAGTCGGCGAACCGCCGCGCTGCAAATGTCCCAAAACCAATGAACGAGTATCTTTCCCCGTCTTTTCTGCTATTTCTTTTGCGACATGCTCGCCGATGCCGCCGAGGACTACATCCTGACGGCCTGCTTCGCCCTTACCTTTGTCGATCTGCCGACCTCCGGCAGGCGCGGCACCTTCCGCCGCAACTACTATGGCATAATGCTGCCCGTGAAGATCGAGCCCCATTATATAATCGCAGATCTTTTCTATATCAAAGGGAATTTCCGGAATAAGTATGACATCGGCGCTGCCTGAAATGCCGCTGTTAAGGGCGATCCAGCCCGCGTGCCTTCCCATTACTTCCACCACCATTACACGGTCATGGGATTTCGCCGTGGAATGGAGACGGTCTATCGCCTCTGTAGCGATGCTGACCGCAGTATCGAAACCGAATGTAATTACCGTCGCGGCGAGGTCATTGTCTATGGTCTTCGGAACGCCGATAACAGGGATCCCCTTTTTGTAAAAATCATGGGCTATCTTAAGGCTTCCGTCGCCGCCTACGGCTATCAGGCAATCGAGACGGAGGCGCTTGAAGTTCTCGACAACCTTATCCGAGACATCGCGCACTTCGACCTCTCCCGCCGCGTTTTTTACGGGCATCTGAAAGGGGTTGCCTTTATTGGTCGTTCCGAGGATCGTTCCTCCGATGCTCGATATGCGGCGCACATTATCGGGCGTCAAGCGGATGATCTCATCGGTGTTCAAGAGCCCGGCATAGCCGTTTTTGATGCCGTATACCTCCCAGTTCCTGTTATAAGCGGAAAGCACGACCGCCTCGATTACCGCATTAAGCCCCGGCGCGTCTCCCCCGCCGGTATTGATCGCTATCCTCATCATTTTTTCCATAAATATCCTCCCCTTAAAATGTTTGCGCCTAATTATGTTATATTGTATCTCATTATCTACGCTTTTTAAATAAAACAGGAGGTTGCGCTGAAAATTTATCTTTTTCTCATTCTCTGCCTTTACATCCTCAAAGAGGCATTCGAATACAGCGTCCAATATCTAAACCTCAAACACATGCAAAAGGCAGGAGCAAAAATACCTCCTGAATTCGAGGGGCGGATCGATGAAGCCCTAATGAAAAAGACTCAGGAATACGAAGCTGACAAGACCAAATTCGGTTTTGTTTCGTCCATATTCGGCAATATCGTTACCATAGCGTTTGTATTCGGAGGCATGCTGAATATTTATAATTCGTGGGCGGCATCTCTTAATCTTTCCTTTATCGCTGCGGGCTGGCTCTTTTTTCTGCTCTTAATCTATGCTGGAGAATTTATTTCCATACCGTTCAGCCTCTACAGCACTTTTAAAATAG
>JACREW010000058.1 GCA_016212685.1 Nitrospirota bacterium | reverse complement strand
TGCCTTGAACTTTCTCATCAGTTCGTCGATATTTCTGCCCATGTTATAGAAGTTTACTTCCGCATTGAGGAGTTGTCCGTGGGGATTTATAATGAACGTACCTCTCAGGGCGAGTCCTGTATTTTCGTCATACACGCCGAACATCCTCGCAATCTTTCCTGTCGGGTCTGATGCCATAGGATATTTGACGTCCTTAAGCATCTTCTCCTCTCTTTGCCACGCAAGCTGTACGAATTTTGTGTCGGCGCTGATGGTTATCACTTCGGCGCCCATTTTTTTGAATCTGTCATACTGCTCTGCCAGAGCAGCGAACTCGGTGGCTCAGACAAAGGTGAACGCAGCAGGATAGAAGAATAGTATCGTCCATTTTTTGTTTGCCTTTAATGCCTCGAGGCCTATTTCTCCGAAATCCCCCTTTGTAGGCTCAAATGTTTCAAGCTTGAAATCCGGGACAGTCTGTCCCACTTGAATGCCGCAGCAACATGTTTCACTCATATGAATCCTCCTTCTATTTGTTTGTAAAATTTAGGAGTCAAAGACTCCAGAGCCACTAATTCTTAACAGCTTTGCACTTTGGGCATATGCCGTAGAATTCTATGTGATTGCCTACTATTTCAAAATCAGCCCGCTCCCTGTTCGGCACTGTGAGTTTATAGTTCCCGTGAATATCCGCTATCCGCTTGCACTTTATGCATATTAAATGATGATGAGGCTCAATATTGGGGTCGAACCGTTTTTTGCCCGGGTCAATGGTGAGTTCGATCACGCCGCCCTTTTGTCTCAGCGTTTCAAGGGTGTTATAGACGGTCGCAAAGGACATGGTCGGAAACTGTTTCGAGACCGCTTTGTAAATATCTTCGGCCGAAGGGTGCTCTTTATTGCCGTCGAGGTGATCGAGTATCGCAAGCCTCTGGGGCGTGAGCTTGAATCCTATGTCTTTGTATTTTTCCATCGCGCTCCATTGTTTAGAATTATTCTTTACGAATAAAGTTTATCAAATTATAATTATTATTGTCAAGTGTTTTTTAAAAGGGCACGGCAGGCACGGCTTCAAAACCTCTATCAATGCGATAAAATTATTAACTCCCCCCATCCCCCTCTTAAAATAAGAGGGGGAGTCGGAGGGGGCGTTGTTTAATGTAAAGGTGATACTGAAAGTGCCTTTAAATGGCGGGAGGGTTCAGCGTTAAGGCATCGCTGATAGAGGCTTTTCATCCATGCCAGCCATGCCGTGATTAAATATTACAGGCTGAATGACATAGGCATGAAATGTTAAACTAAACAATGTCCGAAAAGGCCTTTGATAACATACTGATCCGCGGAGTAAACTGGATAGGCGATGCCGTCATGACGATGCCTGCCATAAGGGCATTGAAAAAGGCATATCCCGAATCAAAAGTAAATCTTCTCGTCAGGCCGTCCGTGGCGCCGATATTCGAAAAAGACCCTAATATCGACGGCGTTATGCTATACGGAGATGAGTTTTCCGGCATCTTCGGGAAGATTAAGCTTGCAGGTAAACTGAGAAAAGGACGGTTTTCAAAGGCATTTCTTTTTCAGAATGCATTTGACGCCGCGCTCATCTCAGTTTTAGCAGGCATTCGTGAAAGGATAGGGTATAACAGGGACGGCAGGAAATTTTTGCTTACAAAACCCCTTCCCTTTAATAGTGACGACAGGAAGTTACATCATATAGATTATTATCTCAATCTCCTTAAGGCGTCCGGGATACCGGCAGATTATTCCGATCCGTGGATTTATCTCTCCATCGACGAGCGCCTGTCGGCGCGCACTGCCCTGTCTCGATTGAAAAGGCCGATCTTAGGGATAAACCCCGGCGCTGCATACGGCTCTGCAAAGCGCTGGCTACCGGAGCGGTTCGCAGAGGTAGCCGAGTGGTTTATAAAAGAGACCGGCGGCAGCTCCGTAATTTTCGGCAGCAGGAAAGAGGAGCACATCGCCTACGAGATAGATAAACGCATCCCCGAAAATAAACTGCTGCTTGCGGGAGAGACATCGCTGAGAGAGCTTATTTCTCTCATCTCGGAGTGCGATGTGTTTTTGACCAACGATTCAGGGCCTATGCATATAGCGTATGCGGTAGGAACGCCTTTGATAGCCATATTCGGCTCCACCGATCCGGGGTTGACGGGCCCGGCAGGCAATAATAATATTGCAATAAAGGCGGACCTCGCATGCAGTCCCTGTTTTGAGCGGGAGTGCAAAAACCGAGATACAAGGTGCATGTACGCAGTGACATCCGAAGACGTGTACTTCGGCATCAAGGAGATGCTTCCATTGACAAAGGCCGTATTTTTCGACAGGGACGGCACATTGTGCAAAGACGCCGATTATCTGAACAACTGGGATGATTTTGAAGTATTCCCGGATATAAAAAGCCTCGCTGCGCTTAAAGAAAAAGATTTCATGCTTATAGGCGTAAGCAATCAGTCGGGTATACAAAAAGGCATCGTGGATGAGCCTTTCGCAAGAGAGGTCAATAATGTTTTTATCGATAAATACGAATTTGACGGTTTTTATTACTGCCCTCACGGTCCCGATGAACATTGTTCGTGCAGAAAGCCGGAGCCGGCCATGCTTTTTAAGGCGAGGGCAAAATATAGGATAGACCTGAAGGGATCATTCGTTGTGGGAGACAAGGACGCCGATATGCTCCTCGCAAAGGCGGTCGGAGCAAAGGGAATACTTGTCAGGACAGGCAAACAGCAGGAATCGCCCCATGCCGATTTCATAGCGAAAGACCTGAGAGAAGCTGCGGATTTAATAGCAACTCATGGATAGAATTACAATCAAAAAAATTCCTGGGAAAATACTAATCGTCAAACCGAGCTCGCTCGGCGACGTAGTGCACAGCCTGCCGTTTCTTAATTCTTTCAACAGCGCATTCCCGAACGCAGAAATACACTGGATAATAGCAAAGGGGCTCGAAGGGCTGCTCGAGAACCACCCGATGGTGAGAAAGCTATGGATAATCAATAAAGACCGGTGGAAAAATCTGAAAAAAATAAAAGATACCGCATCCGAACTTGCAGGCATCTCAAAAGAACTGAGACATGAAGATTATGATATAGCGATAGACCTTCAGGGACTTCTGAGGAGCGGTTTGTTAGCTTACGCAACCCGCGCGCCGGTCAGGATAGGTTTTAAGGAGGCGCGTGAGGGCGGCAATTTGTTCTATACGCATAAAATTCGGGGAGGAAGGGAAATCCATGCGGTGGACAGATATTTGAAGATAGCCGCTGCTCTTGGTTGCGACACGGGGGATGTGAATTTCCCCATGCCGCTCATTAAGGAATCGGACAGGGTTAAAAGGCTTAAAGAAAATGCGGGCGAATATGCCGTGATTGCGCCCGGCGCGCGTTGGAAGACTAAAAGGTGGCATCCTGAAAGATTCGGCAGACTTGCATCGATGCTCGATATAAAGACCATAATAATCGGAAGCGCATCCGACATTGAAATATCCAAAGATATCGAGGCCCGATCGGAAGGCAAGTCTTTATCGGCAGCGGGGAATACCGATATAAAGGAACTCATATCCATAATCAGGAGCGCGCGATATGTCATCACCAACGATTCGGGACCGATGCATATAGCAGCCGCTTTAGGCATACCCGTCATCGCAATTTTCGGCCCGACGAATCCTGCGAGGACAGGACCTTACGGCAGCAATCATATTATAATAATGTCCGATGTCTCTTGCGCGCCGTGTTATAAGAAAACCTGTAAGACCGTGAGGTGCATGGATGAAATCTCTGTCGAGAGGGTATATAAAGAAATATGCGGCTATCTTTCATTGTAATAGTCCTGCTGGCTTCTTTTTTGCAGAGCGGCTTGTGCGATGATGTTTTTCCGTCGCTATACGAGGAGAAACTTTTGTTTATCATAAATCGCTATAGGATGCAAAGTGCCTTAAAACCTTTGGAGTTTGATGCTGAATTGAATGAAATTGCGAAGAATCACTGCGGCTATATGCATTCGAAAAACGTATTTAATCATGACAATTTTCATGAGAGATTAGATAAGGCAGAGAGACAATTATGCGTCGAAAACCTGGGATGGAATGCCGCGACACCTGAAGAGCAATTCAGGCTCTGGAAAGAGTCGAATGCCCATAATGCCAATATGTTGAATGATAAGATACGGGCGGTTGGTATATCAAAGGTAGGCCATTATGTAACCTTTTTTGCCTGTCGTTAAGAAATTTAACATGCATGCCCTCTTAAATCGAAAACGATGGTAATTATCTAAGGAGGTTTGTTCCGATGAAATATCAGGTAGGCGAGACAGGAAAGATTGTTGTAGCAAGGTTCGAGCATAAAGACAATATATTGCAGGGGCTCAGCGAAATTGCGAAGAGAGAAAATATCAGGGCAGGGGTTTTCTATCTCGTGGGAGGAATGCAGGCAGGCAGATTTGTGGTAGGCCCGGAAAAGGAAGATATACCGCCGATTCCCATATGGCGCGAGTTGAAAGAAAGTCATGAGATTGTAGGGCTTGGGACTATTTTCTGGCAGGGCGATGAGCCGAAGCTGCATTTTCACGGGGCATACGGAAAGCGCGATGATGTGAAGGTCGGATGCATGAGGGAAAATGCGGAGACCTTTCTCGTGCTTGAGGCGATAGTAATGGAGATAAAAGAAGTGAACGCAGTTAGGGAACTCGATCCGGCGTCGAATATGGTATTGCTCAAAGTGTAAAGATGACCATAATCCGTAATCATCCGGATGTGAGGCATACTTCAAAAGCCTTTACTAAGTGTAGTTGCAAGTGCAATCCGGAGATTACCTTTGTCTCATCCAATAAGAAAGCAATGTTGTAGCTCATCAGAAAGAGAATGTTACTATGAAATTACGTATGAGTAAAGGCTTTTTCAGCACGCATCACATCCAATATTTGATTATTTAGCACAAGGCGCGAGTGCGATTCAACGACTTTATCGACGAAACTTCTAAACCACATTCTCTTATTCGCGTCATCCGCGTCGGCGATATCTATTTAATGGAAAACATACGGCATCTTTGCTTTGCACGGAAAACAACACTTATAAAGGCGTTGAAGCGGATTTGCGCCTCGTGCAATTATTCCGATGAAGTAGAATTTTCCTATTTGCATTTGATACTATATAAATCTCTTTATGGAGGGGTGGCTGAGCGGTTTAAAGCGGCGGTCTTGAAAACCGTTGTGGGGGCGACTCTACCGGGGGTTCGAATCCCTCCCCCTCCGCCATATCAAGATATTCCGGACAGAATAACAAGAGGGAAGCTGGAACTTCTATTTATCCGTCTTCAACAGGCAGCACAGCTCAAATCCATACCCATTAACAAATTCCAGACAACTTACGCGCTCTC
Organism: Nitrospirota bacterium; assembly: GCA_016212685.1. Taxonomy (GTDB): domain Bacteria; phylum Nitrospirota; class Thermodesulfovibrionia; order Thermodesulfovibrionales; family Dissulfurispiraceae; genus GWB2-47-37. The sequence goes on along the minus strand of JACREW010000058.1, from coordinate 2,963 downwards.
TATAAACAACAATGCAGGGTCTTCGAGGTATTGGATAACCTTTGATAAAAACAATGCCGAGTCCACGCCGTCCGTTACCCTGTGGTCAAAGGTAAGAGACAATGGCAGGATTTTTCTGATAACAATCTGTCCGTCCTTCACCCACGGTTTTTCGGAAATTTTTCCTGTTCCGAGGATAGCAACATCGGGATAATTGATTATAGGCGTTGCGAATGCACCGCCAAAATGCCCGTAGTTCGTAATCGTAAATGTGCTTCCCTTCATTTCCTCAAGCTTTATCTTTCTCTCCCGCGCCTTAACGCTCAACTCCTGAATCTCTTTTGCGAGTTCAAGAATCGTCTTTTTATCTACAGCTTTTATAACAGGAACCATAAGGCCGTCCGGGGTGTCAACAGCAATGCCCATGTTATAATACCTTTTAGTAATTATCTCCTCTTTCTCTTCATCAACGGATGCATTAAGCAATGGATGTTCTGCAAGGGCGTGCTGTACAGCCTTTATGAAAAATGGGAAAAATGTAAGATGAATGCCTTTTTGCTGTAATGACTTCTTTTCCCTTTCACGCAGCGTCCATAGATCGGTAATATCGGCCTCATCCATGCCTGTTACAAAGGCGGTTATTTTTTGAGATTGAATGAGATTCTTTGCTATCGTCCTTCTCAATCCCCTCAGTGGGATTTTCTCTATAACGCCATAGACATCTTCCGCCTTTTTGGCCTTTTCGGACGCCTCGATGACATCATCCTTTGTAATGCTCCCTCCCGGCCCTGAGCCTTTAACGACATCGAGCTTAATCCCAAGCTCTTTAGCCAGTGACCTCACCGCCGGAGTCGCGAGGATTTCATCTTCTTCCTCCGGCAAGACACCGACAACCGAAACTGATTTAGGCCTTTCTTCTACCGCCTCTCCTGATTCGGCGATAATCATTAAGAGCTCGCCGACCTTTGCAACATCGCCGATGTCCTTATTGATTTTCAACACCCTGCCTTTTCTCGGCGAAGGCACTTCCACTATTGCCTTGTCTGTCTCCACCTCAAGAATGGTCTGATGCTCATCAACGGCCTCGCCTTCTTTAACGAGCCACTTCCTTATCTCGCCCTCTGTAATTCCCTCGCCTAAATCCGGCAACACAAAATCAAACGGCATAATACCTCCTCGCTTACCGACCGTCGCTTGATATAAAGAATATCACGCGAAATGCTTACAGTCAATTATTCATTGTCCATAATCATTAGACAAAGCATCTCAACATATAGTGCAGGTCTGTCTCAATGACTTTATATGATATAATTAGAAAAATTTGCTGAGGGGATGCTATGATGAGAAAAATAATGTCCAAATTTTTGCCTCTCTTTTTAATCCTCTTTCTGCTCGACTCGTCTCTTTACGTCCGCAGCGCTCTTTCCCAGAGCCAGAAAGCCTTTTTATGGAAAGCGCAGTCAAAAACGGGAATCGTTTATGTGCTCGGCTCTCTGCATCTCATGAAAAAAGAGGCCTATCCTCTCAATGCCAAGATTGAGACTGCTTTTGAAAAATCGAACGTCCTTGCGGTAGAGGCGAACATCAACGATATAGCCAAAATGGACTTGCATAAATTAATGCAAAACGCCTTTTATCCCGGGAACGAGACGCTCGAAAGGCATGTTTCAAAAGAAACATACGAACTAATAAAAAAAGAAACCGTAGGTCTCGGCATGCCCCTTGAATTGATAATCAAACAAAAACCATGGTTTTTATCGTTAACGCTGACATCTCTGGAACTCATGAAACTGGGATTCGATCCGAACTACGGAATAGACAATTATTTTCTCCGGAAATCCATGGGCAAAAAGAAAATAGTGGAACTCGAAAGCATCGATTATCAGCTTTCCCTACTTTCAGGGTTTTCCGACAGGGAACAGGAATTGTTTTTATTGCATACTTTAAGAGACATGAGAACAATCGGGCAGGAAATCGATACTCTGCTGCGCGCGTGGACATCCGGAGATGTAAGGGGCATAGAATCACTGCTGTTAAAAGGCGCTGAAAATAGAGGCATGGAGCAGGTTTACGAAAAACTATTTTATGAGAGGAACAAAAACATGGCATCTAAGATCGAGGAATTCCTCAAAACAAGAGAGACCTATTTTGTTGTAATAGGCTCAGGACACCTTGTAGGAAATAGAGGAATTACAGAGATCCTCAAAAAAAAAGGGTATATTGTCGAGCAGATGTGAGTTGTGTAAAAAAAGCTTGACAATGATCTTAAAAGGGTATATGGTTTAATTAGAGAGAGAGCTTCACGAGGTGGTGGTCTTGCTTCTCTTTACCCGGAGTCTCAAGACGTAACGTCTCAGGCTGTAAAGTCGTAAGATTCAGGTCTTAGGATGTAAAGTCTCAGGATGTAAGTCGTAAAGATTCAACCGGGTGAAGGGAAAAGCAAGCGCCACCTTTTTTAATACTTCATTACCTCTTCAATCCCCTTTCTAATCCTCTCCACTGTCGGCATGTAATAATCCTCAAGTTTCGGCAGGGGCATTACCACATCATAACCCGTTACCATGATTATCGGCGCTTTCAGATAAAGCATGGCGTCTTCCGCGATTGTAGCGGAAAGCTCCGCGCCGAATCCGCATGTCTTGGGCGCTTCATGGACAATCACAACCCTTCCTGTTTTTTTAACGGATTTGAATATCGTCTCTTCATCAAACGGATTCAGCGTCATTAAATCTATGACCTCGGCGTCAAATCCCCCAACCGCCTGCAAACTCCTGTGCAGCATGCTTCCCCATGAAATCACCGTTACATCCTTGCCTTCCTGAACAACTCTCGCCTTTCCGAGAGGTATGGCATACTCGCCTTCAGGCACTTCTTCCTTAATTAAACGGTAAAGCCTCGTAGATTCAAGAAAAATCACCGGGTCAGGGTCTCTGATGGATGAAATCAATAAGCCCTTCGCATTGTAAGGAGATGAAGGCACGACC
>JACREW010000055.1 GCA_016212685.1 Nitrospirota bacterium | reverse complement strand
CGTCACGCCTAAGAGAGACCGATTGTTTATATTGTGACATATCAGAGATAACAGGAATTTTATATTTCTTCAAAAGCCCAGAAAAGAAGCTGTAAGGGAATTCCTTCTCCATTTTTAAAAAAGCCACTGCATCATATTTCATAATGCTGAATGCTTTCAACATTGCCTCGGCCTTGAGCCTTCCCTGAGGGATATCCTTATCTAAAAAATTCCCGGCATCGATGAGAATATAAGGAGAAAGCGTCTTTCGATGTTCGGCAAGGTAACCTGCGCGTCTTGCAACACCTCCAAAATCAGTCTTTGGAGAGCAGCCGCATGGTTCAAGCTCGCCTGCCACGCCGCCTGTATAGAGGATATTGAGATGCCTTGTTTGAGCATATGCCTGGCCATGACCGACAGTCGGGAACAGCATGATTAACGGCATTAGTATATATAAAACAATAGATCTCATATTAATTAACTCCGTTATTTTTAGTTTATCCCGATAGAAGTCGTCAATTTCTAAACTGGGATTACACAGTTTGTGTTTATATTAAGCTAAGACTTTGAAGGAATTATGAATCCGCAATACTATTGAATTTTTGGTGCACAAATCAACCCCATGAACATTTTCTACAATTATTGTGCGGTCAGGAATCTAAATTTTTTCTCCTCCGGCATACCTCTTTTTTGGTAATTTTTACTTAAGCAATCTTGATGAATTCAGGAACACAACCACGTCCGGCATTACGTGCGCCACCGCCGCCATTGACGGAGAGAGGATGCCTGTTGAGGCAAGGGAGATGCCGACCAGATTAAAGATCATGCCTATCGCAAGGTTTTGTTTTATTACGCTGAAGGTATTTCTCCCGATGGCCACAGCTTCGGGTATCTGATTCCACTCATCCCGCATCAAAGCTACATCCGACGCCTCGATTGCGGCATCGGAGCCGACCGCGCCCATGGCTATGCCCACGTGTGCCTGCGCGAGCGCCGGGGCGTCGTTTATCCCGTCTCCGACCATAAGCACACGCTTCCCTTTTGACGTAAGCTCCTTTATTTTGTTCACCTTGTCTTCAGGCAGTAACTGGGCCATGACATTTTTTATGCCGAGCGCTGAGGCAATGGCGTTGGCAGTCCTCGGATTATCTCCGGTAAGCATAATAGGCTCATCAAAGCCGAGTTTTTTCAGGGACTCTATCGCTTCGATGCTTCCTTCCCTGATGATATCCGCCACGCAGATAACGCCGCAGATAACTCCGTCATGCGCCAAAAGCAGGGCGGTTTTGCCCTCCTCCTCTCTATTATGGATATATTCTTCGGCATCTCCGGAGAGGGTTATATTCGAATTCCTAAGCATTTCCCTGCTGCCGAGCATTATTTTTCTTCCCGTCAAAACGGCTTCAATCCCCATGCCCGGAACGACTTTGTATTCCTCCGGTTCCGGGATGTCGATTTCAGCCTCAGACGCCTTTTTGATTATAGCCTTTGCGAGGGGATGCTCGGAATACCTCTCCACCCCGGCAGCATAGGATAGTATCTCTCTATCATCACATCCTCCAAAACCTCTTATATCCGTCACCTCAGGATCGCCCATGGTAACGGTCCCTGTCTTATCCATCACTATGGTGTCCACCTTCGCAAGGGCTTCGAGATAGCGTCCTCCCTTTATGATTATGCCCCTCTTTGCGGCCCTGCCCATACTTGCAACTACTGCAAGTGGTGTTGCTATTGCCACTGTGCATGGACACGCCACAACAATGACCGCAATGGCATTAGTTATCTTCCATGTTATAAGAAAGGTAAGAACTGCGATAGCTAAAATTGCGGGGGTAAAATAAGCGGCGAATTTATCAGCTATCCTCTGGACAGGCGCCTTTGACGCCTCCGCCTCTTCGACGAGCTTTATAATCCTCGCATACGTTGTGTCCTGCCCTATATGGGTCACTTTTATAAATAAAACGCCCAGATGATTTAAGGTTGCCGCGTATACAACGTCTCCCTCTTTTTTCTCAACCGGAATCGATTCTCCTGTAATCGGCGCTTGATTTACCGATCCCTTTCCTGAGATTATTACCCCTTCGACCGGGATTTTTTCACCCGGTTTAATGACTGCAATATCTCCCTTCTTTACCTCTTCGACAGGGATCTCTACTTCGGCATCTCCCCTTTTTATTCTTGCCGTCTTCGGAGCCATGTCGATAAGGTCTTTTATCGCCCTCCGTGATTTTTTCATGGTGAAGGAATCGATGAATTCGGATATGAGCATGAAAAAGGCTATTATCGCGGCAGAGCGGAATTCTCCTATTGCAGCGGCGGCAACGACTCCCATCGCCATGAAGACGTCGGCTGTGACAGCCCTGTTTTTTAAATCTATAAAGGCGTGCCTTATCAAAGGATAGCCGCCGACTATTACGGCAAGCATCGAAAACAGGTCTATTGCCGTGACTGATTTTGTCATGCCGGTGAAACTGAAAATTATCAGCAGGAAAACAAATCCGATCCTCGACAGATCGAATGTCCATTCTCCCCTAAAAAACATTTCATGGAAGGACTTGCCGGATACCTCAGCGCTTCCCGTTAAAACCTTATACCCAAGGCCGCTTATCGTATCGATTATGGATTTTTCATTTATTAAAGAGGGGTCGAATTGTACATCCGCCTTCTCCGCTCCGAGATACACGGTAATGCCGTGAATTCCTTCATGGCGCATCAGCGCCTTTTCTATTTTTTCGGCGCACGCGGCGCAGTCAAGCCCTTTAACCGCAAGTGTTAGTGTTTTTATGTCGTCCTGTTTAGCCATTTTCCTCTATATGCCTCAGACATTCGTTAAATAAATTGGTTATATGTTCATCGTCAAGGGAATAAAAGACTATCTTCCCTTCCTTTCTATATTTAACCAGCCTCATATTCCTCAATATCCTCAATTGATGTGAAACAGCAGACTTGGTTGCTCCTAAAAGATTTGCAATATCGCATACACATAGTTCCTCTTGCGATAAGGCAAAGATTATCTTTGTCCTCGTAGAGTCGCCAAGGACTTTAAATGTCTCTGCAAGCCGCTGCATCGTAGTCTCGGGCTTCATCTTCTTTTTGACAGAGGATACCTTCCTTTTGTCAATGTAGGCAATCTCACAAACTTCTTCTTTAACTCTTCGCATCTTTTGCAGCCTCTTCGTCATTCCCAAGCAAGCAGGAATGACAACTAAATTCTATAGTTGAACAATTATTCAACTATAATGCCAGACAAAAAATGGATGTGTCAAGGAGAATTTTATATTGGTTATAACAAGCGGGAATCTCGCTTCTTACTGCTTTTCTCCAGTGATCAGGTAAGCGTGGTATCCAGCATCTTCAATTGCCTTAATCATCTGTTCAACGGTCACTTTACCTTCATAATAACTTACTGTTGCCTTTGCCTCCCTGAAACTCACATCCGCATTGACCACACCATGAAGCCTTTTCAATGCCGCCTTGACAGTCGCTGGACATGCAGCGCATGTCATGCCCTCAACCTTAAGAGTGACCTGCTTTAAATTTCCCTCAGCGCTCCATGCATTGTCCATGGAAATGGTAAAGAAAACCAGTCCCATCAGGACAAAAGCTGAAATGACCATTCTGTAAATCTTAAATGCATTCTTCATAACAAAATCCTCCTTTTTAACTTTGCATAAGGTTTTATAACGGCAATTGTTTTGCTACACCAGAAGACCAATCAGGTAAGGAAGAATCAGCAGGAACACCACAAGGATTGTGGCTGACCAGAGAAAAACTCTTCCAACTTTCTTTGTCCGCGGGACAGCGCAAAGGCTTCCCGGCTTGCAATCCCCCTTTGGTTTTTTATAGGCATTGTAAAATCCTGCACCTAAAAAACCAATAGTGAACAGGATAAAAATTGGGCGGTATGGCTCAAAGACCCTTAAATTCACGACCCATGCACCACTGGCTCCCAACATTACAAGGACAAAAGGGCCTACACAGCAGAGAGAAGCCATGACAGCCGAGATAATAGCCCCTACAGGACCAAGAGAGGCAAAACGGGGCTGGCGAAATGCCTCCTTTACAAAATGTTCTACTGTTCCAAGGCAGCATGAGCCTTGTGGATTTTTAGCCTCACATGAGCAACCACCTTTTTTCATGCGTGCCCTTATGTCATCCATGACCGTGCTTTTACCGGTCAGTTTAATCTCATCAAATATTTCTTCAACAGTGTGATTGAAGCAGTAACAGATTGGTCGCGGGGGAGAATCTTCTTTGACTCCAACCCTGACAACCAGGTCTTGTTTGTAAAAGGTCTGGCTACCGTCTTCTGTAAAGTAAACTGCATCACACCCTTTTGAGTCGCAGAAAAAATAACGGGAGTCAGTAATACTGTCCTGCCTTTCTTTCTTGATGAGCGAATAAAGAGAGGGTGCCTTAACAGCCTTGCCATTATTGCCACAGGACGGGCATCGGGGCACACTGCTTTTCTGTGGACTAATTTCAATTGGGATCATGGGTTTTCTCCTTCAGTGCTTCCAGTATGGGACACTCACCGGCCTGTTTATTTTCCTCGCATGCCTTCACCAACTTTGCAAGCGCTGCCTTCATCCTTTGGAGGGTCTGGATCTTTCCTCCTATTTCAGCGATTTTAATATCTGCCCGCTTCTTTACATCTCCGCATGTTGTACTGGAGCCAAGGCGTAAAGAGAGGAGTTCAGATATTTCCTTAAGAGAGAAACCGAGTTTCTTGGCCCGCTTTATAAAGAGTATGCGTTTGACCGAATCCTCAGAATACTGCCTGTAGCCAGACTCCCGCCGTGATGGCTTAGGGATAAGCCCCTGCTTTTCATAATAGCGGATGGTATCAATATTCACACCTACCTTCTTTGCAATTTGTCCTATGGTCAGATATTTCATTCTCACATCCTTATTTTAAAGTATAAACCCTGGAGTATACTCCAGGGTCAAGAACTTTTTTCATCGGGCATTTATGGGCATGACTCGGTTTAGCTTATGTATCCTTTAAATCGGAGTCCCTATACCTGCTGCTTTGAGATCATCTGCTGTTGGTTTTCCCTTTACACAGCAATCAAGAATCTTTCCGTTTACGACAACTGTTGGCACTGAATTAACACCATACTTCTTTGCCTTATCCATCCCTTTCTCCCGCAGGTTGTAAACTGTTACATCACAGCACTGACATGAGAGCTCCTTCACAAGATTCACAGTCTCATCGCAAAGCGGGCAGCCTGCTACAAAGACTTCTACTTTTCTCTTCTTTGACATCTCCATCACCTCCTTTGAGTGTGGGGGAACAGAGTTCCCCCACGAACCTCTTAAAAACTTATTGCTGACAACATGGCGGTATCATCGGACACTCCGGAGTCCCTGCCAGCGGACAGTCCCCGGCTAACCCTAAAGAACTCAGCCCGAGCGCAGCTATCAGCGTGAGAGCAAATAATAATTTTTTCATTATTACTCACCTCCTTTCTAATTACAGCGTAAACTATCCAGTCGGATGGAGAGTCAAGAGGTTTTTTCTGATTCAATAATTGGACAGATGAATTTGGGGAGAGACTTGTATTTTTTAAGTTTTAAAAGCTTGGCGAGTCTTTCTTTCAATTCTGTCAGGCTGGTAATCTTATCTTCCATTTCTGTGATTTTGTTTCTGATGAAATCCTTTGTGCATTCGCACGGAGCTTCGCCTTTTTCATGGAGGAGCAGTATCTCTTTAATCTCATCGAGCTTAAGACCGAGGGTTTTAGCCTTAAGAATGAACTCTAATCTTTCGATAGTTTCATCGCCATATACTCTATAACCACTTTCAGTTCTTCCGGCCTTTGGCATCAGTCCGATAGTCTCGTAATATCTGATAGTTCTCGGATTCAGTCCAAACTTTTTGGCAATATCTCCGATGAAGAATCTTTTCATAGCTAAATTATAAACCTTCCATCTATCTGGAGGGTCAAGAATAAAACCGTTCAAAATCAGCTAATCGCCTGCGTGCCTTTCGTAGCGCATCAGTGTCGTAACTATCGCATTTTAAAGAGGGTCATTGATGCCGGCCTCCTGAAAGCCTTTTGCCCTGAAAATGCAGCTATCGCACTTGCCGCAGGGAATAAGCGTCGAGCGTCTGGTGTTGAGAGTCGAGCGCTTGGCGCTTGGCGCCTGACGCTTAGCGCTGTTTTGCGGATCGTAACAACTCCATGTAAGGGAATAATCAAACCCTAATTCCATGCCTTTTCTTATTATATCCGCCTTCGTCATATAAAGAAGCGGAGCGTTTATTCTGAATTTAATCTTTCCTTCAACAGAGACCTTCGTTGCAAGATTAGCCATGTCTTCAAATGCCTTGAGATATTCAGGCCGGCAGTCGGGATAGCCGCTGTAATCAACCGCGTTGGCGCCGATAAAGATGTCAGGCGCTTCGAGCGTTTCTGCCCACGAAAGCGCGAATGAGAGGAAAATTGTATTGCGAGCAGGGACATAAGTAATGGGAATAGGGGACTGTCCCTGATTTACGGACGGAGTAGAATGGAGTCGTAGAATCTGGACTGTCCCCGTATTGTCCTTAGGCACTTCAATCTCCGATGTTAATGCCGAGCCGCCGATCTCACGCAAATCGAATTTTATTACGAGGTATTTTTTTGCGCCGAGGCTCTCTGCAACTTTTTTTGCGGACTCAAGCTCTATCTTATGGCGTTGTGCATAATCAAAGCTCAAGGCATAAATTTCGTATCCCTCTGCCTTTGCAATGGCCGCAGTTGTTGAGGAATCAATCCCGCCGCTAAGAAGAACAACCGCTTTTTTCATATTATCTCATACTCCATTTCAGGAAGCGGCATATCAAAACCTCCTATTTGAGTTCTCCGAAATTGCTCCTGTACCTTTCCGCAAAATCGTTATACGAGTAACAGTGCTCCTGTGTGCCGTATTTCTCAATAGCATAAGCGGATGCGACCGCTCCCATCTTTGCAGAAGTCTCCATGTCCCTGCCGTTGACAAGCCCTTTGAGCAGACCTGCCCTGTAAGCGTCTCCCGCGCCTGTGGGATCAAGAATCTCTGAAATTTTTGCCGTGGATATTTGTATATCCCCGTCAGAGGAGCTTATAAGAGAGCCTTTTTCTCCGAGAGTGGTGATGATAGTTTTAGTCATTCCGAGAAGTCCTTTCTTGTCTATCCCTGTCATCTTCATGACAAGCTCAAGCTCATAGTCGTTTGTGATAAGCATGTATGAGCCGTCAATCCATTCCCTGAGATTTTCAGGCTTCCACGCAGTCAATGACTGCCCGGGATCGCAGATATATGGGATGCCCTTCTGTTTATATATCTTTGCGTACTCCATCATGTCCTGAAGATTTCCGGGCGCAAGAAGGGCGAGCGATTTTTCAGGATTTGCCTCTTTGAATTCATATCCCGAAGGGTATTTCATGGCTCCGGGATTGAATCCTGTTATCTGATTGTCTGCCTTATCCGTTGTTATGTATGCGCCGGCAGTGAATTCATTTTCTATGACTTTTATCCCCTTTGTCGGAATATCGTTCTTCTCAAGCCACTTGAAATATTCATTATAGTCTTTGCCGATGGTTGAGAGTATTGTGGGCTTTTCATCGAGAAGCCGCATGGAATAGGCAATGTTTCCCGCAGTGCCTCCGAATTTCTCTATCATGCCGTTGACTGTAAAACAGACATTCAAAATATGTATTTTATCCGGAAGTATGTGGTCGGAAAATTTCCCCGGAAAGTCCATGATCCTGTCATAAGCCATCGAGCCGGAAATGTAAATGTTCATGCTTTCTCCTTAACATTTGTTTGTCTTATTCTATCTCAAAACTTCCGATTTTTCTATGGCAGCCGGCACACGCTGATTTGGCAGCAAAAATGGCAATTGGTAAGATTCCTTCTATTTGGGGGACAAGAGCAATGGGGGCCTCTTCAATATCTCCCTCGCAGCTATTACTCCCGACGCTGATGCCTGAATAAGCCCTCTGCTCACGCCTGCGCCGTCGCCGATGGCAAAAAGATTTTTTATCTCTGTTTCAAGGCTGTCTGTCAGTTTAATTTGCATGGAATAAAATTTGACCTCTACACCGTAAAGAAGGGTATGCCTCGAATTTATTCCGGGCGCTATTCTGTCCAGCGCATCGAGCATTTCCATAATATCCGAAAGATAGCGATAGGGAAGCACAAAGCTCAAATCTCCGGGTGTTGCGTCCTTCAGCGTCGGCTCTACTATGCCTTTTGATATGCGCTCATGCGTTGAGCGCCTTCCCTTCATGAGATCTCCGAGCCTCTGGACGATAACGCCGCCTCCGAGGAAATTTGCAAGCCTTGCTATATAGGTGCCGTATGAGATAGGTTCGTCGAACGGCTCTGTAAAAAAGGTGCTGACGAGTATCGCAAAATTGGTATTATTGGTTCTCCTTTCAGCATAGCTGTGGCCGTTCACTGTCCACATCCCCTTGAGATGCTCCTTTACTACCTCTCCATAAGGGTTAACGCAGAATGTCCTGACTTTGTCGTCGAACTTTTTAGAATAAAAAATGAGTTTGGGCTCATAAGTAGCGCTTGTGAGCGGCTCAAGAACAGGAGCAGGCACTTCTACCCTTACGCCTATATCCACGGGATTTTTAAGGAGCGTGAGCTTAATCCTCCTGCATTCCGTCTCGAGCCATTTTGCAGACGCCCTTCCAGGAGCTAAGATTACATAATCGGCGCATATTTCCTGCCCGTCTTTAAGCTTTATGCCTATAGCCCTTTTCTTTTCGATGAGTATCCGCTGAACTTCCGTTTCAAAAAGCGTCGAAACTTTTTCATTGACGAACTCCCTCATCCTTTTAAGCACACCCCTGCAGCGGTCTGTGCCTATATGTCTTATTTTTGAGGGAACAAATGTAAGGTCGTTCTTTGCGGCAAGCTCTTTTATCCTCGCAACTTCTTTTCCATCGCCGCCGTATAACTCCATCGGCGCGCCGTATTTCACGTACACTCCATCCACGTAGTCGATCAATGACTGCAGGGTTGCCGTATCCACATGCCTTGAAAGAAATCCGCCTATTTCCGGAGAGAGATTGAGCTTCCCGTCGCTGAATGCGCCTGCTCCTCCCCAACCGCTCACAAGGTCGCATTCAGGGCATGACAAACAAGGCGCTCCCTTTACATCCATAGGGCATTGCCGCCGGTCGATATCCTTTCCTTTTTCGACTATGAGAATTTTAAACTCCGGAGCTTTCTCGATGAGCTCCATCGCCGAAAAGATTCCGGCAGGACCCGCGCCTACTATAATAACATCGTATTTCATAAGCTTTCGATATGATAGGAAGGACAAGTCATTAGAGCGACTTCGACAGCCCATGCGTAACATGGATGTTTAAGCGGGCTGTCGCAGCTTCGGAGAATGGCGGGATGCCATTCGAGAATGAAGCGGAAATGTCTTGTCCTTCCTATAGATAAAGTCCTTATTAACTCTTCCATGTTTTTTTCAGATATTCAAGCGCTTCATAATTTGTCAGGTCGAGGTGAATCGGCGTTACGGACACATAATTACCCATCACGGCCTGAATATCCATATTCTCTCCCTGCTCCCAGTAAGGCGTTCCTCCGCCTATCCAATAGTGTTTGTCTCCCCACGGAGAATAAGTGTCCTGTATGGCGTTGTCATATACCCTTTTGCCCTGTCGCGTAATCTTCATCCCTTTAACCATGTCCCTTTTCTGCACATTAGGGACATTGACATTAAGCAGCGTATCGTATGGCAGTGATTTGTCCAATATGTATTTCGCAACCTCTATTGCGAACGGATAGGCGGTCTCATAGTGAAAGGGCTTATCTCCCACAAGTGAAATGGCAAATGACGGCACATTGAGGATAGTGCCTTCAATGGCAGCGGAAACCGTCCCTGAATATGTTATATCATCGCCAAGATTCGCGCCCCTGTTGATTCCCGATGCAACGAGATCCGGCTTTCGCGGCAGTATTTTGTGAATGGCGAGGGCTACGCAATCGGTCGGGGTGCCGTTTACGCTATACACATTTTCGCGCAGTTCTTCCGCCTTCAGCGGCCTGTGAAGCGTAAGGGCATGGCCTACCGCGCTCCTTTCCCTGTCCGGAGCTACGATATAAGCCTCCCCTATCTCCTTCATCGCCTTAAACAGGGCTATTATTCCCGGCGAATGAATGCCGTCGTCGTTTGTAACAAGAATAAGCGGAGGCATGTGATTTCCTTAACACAAGTTTATCACACTAAAATAAAAATTGTGCGTTATCCGCTTGCGTTTTCGTGGAGATTTTTATTTTACTTTACAAACAGATTCCATATGACAACAAGTATTATCAGCAAGATGAGTTCAAGGATTGAGATTTTAGTGACGATAATAGCGATCTTTCTTTCCGAGAGAGACAGCCTAAGCCATATCTTATCCATAAACCACTTGAAGAATCTCCGCCATAAGGTCTTTCCCTCGGCAATTTTTAAATACTCGCCTATGCTTCTGAGCCAGAAATGAAGCTCGGTTTGTGTTCCTTTTAACAACGCTTCGTCATCGGAGTCGATAAGAAATTGGTGTGTCAGGCGAATGCCTTCGTTGTGTTTTTCGATAAGAAAGGCGGTCTCTTTTAATGCCCCGTTTTCAACCCCTAAGGATATCTTTTTATTTTTTAAAATCTCCGTTATTTCCAGTCCATGGGTTTCCGTCACTTCTTTCCCGTAATACTCGAGGGTCGCCTCGTATCTGCTGCCTTTCCTGACGGGGCTGTCGGAAAGGGATTTGAACTCCTTCAGGCTCCAGTAGGGAGAAAGTCTTAATATTACATCCAAATTAGATAAGACCAGAAATGCCGACTCATCCGAGACCTTCAGATCGATACTTTCCGATATGCGCTGCATCGGTCTATTTTTACGCCACTTTAAACCAGCCTGCCATCGAATTCAATTCCGCAGCAAGTTTTGAAAGGTTCTCAGAGGCGCTCTTTATTTCTACGAGGGAGTTGCTCAACTCCCTCGTTGTTACTGCAATATTATCCATATTCTGAGAAACCTCCTCGGAGGCTGAGGATTGCTCCTCTGTAGCCGCTGCAATCCTCTGCACCATATCTGCAACCTGCTCGACATGCGACACTATTTCATCTATAGACTTCAAGGTGATGTTCACCTGGTCGAGCACTTTCCCGACGGATTCCTTCTCTTTTTTCATAAAATCCACAGAGTCGGAAACCTCTGTCTGCATTACGCTGACTGTATTGCCGATATCCCCTGTTGCAACCGCTG
>JACREW010000057.1 GCA_016212685.1 Nitrospirota bacterium | reverse complement strand
TAACCGGACACTACTGATTTTTCTTTTAAAAATTTTTTAGGGCATGCTATATTTGAGTCATTACATGGGGGAAACGGGAAGTTCGAATAGTAAATGATGTGCGGAAATAAAATAAAAAACATCCTAGACTGGGGCTAAAAATGAACATTTTTTACGGCATTAAAACAGTTAATTCCAAAAAAACACAAACTCTTATTTTATCGATACTTCTTATTATTGCAAATCTCTCAACAGGCTGTGCAACGGGTGCCGGTAGTAATCGTAACAATTATTTCAAAACGGATGTAACGCAACATCTTCCCGTTTCGATAAAGGCCAGCGAGGAATCTCGCAATATAGTTTCATCCCCGACGCTTAAAAGTGATAGTGAGGATTTTATAGGAGCATTATTGTTAGGCGGGATAGTTGGTGCATATTTCTCGACTAATTCAACAGCTTGAAGCGCACTCCGTGGAAAGTATGCTGCAGGAGATGCGTTTATTGAGGCAACGAAAAATTTCAAAACAATAGATACCCAACAACAAGTCCTCGTACTTAAATTAGACCGCTTTGAGTACGGCATCCTGCCAGCGAAAGGATTTAAATCCGGACGTATATTGAGCTTTATGGAATTTAGCACTCAATTCAACAGCAATGACAAAAAACTGTGGTCAGCTTACGCTTGCGACCTTCAAATTAAAGGAACCTTTTTCCCTAATGACGAAAAAAACATGTTAAGAGAGATTATAGAAGCATCACTATCTCACTGGGGCACACTGATAAGCACTACCGACAACAAATCGGCCTTGAGTGCTGGAAAGGTTCCTGAAAAATCACAGGGGAAGTTCATAGGTGATGAGGCAATCTGCGCATATGAAGTATTTGTGGCAGAGCAAGATCGGACAATGAAATTAAAAAGTCGTCTTTGACAACGTGAGTTCAAGCGATGGGCATAACATTATGATACAATTGAGCATATGCGATTTGAATGGGATAGGGGAAAGGCAAAAGAGAACCTCAGAAAGCACAAGGTGTCATTTGATGAAGCCGTGACAGTATTTTATGACCCATTATCGGCAACGTTTGATGATCCGGACCACTCGGATGACGAGCAAAGATTAATAACCCTTGGGTACTCTTCTCGTGCTCGGCTGCTTGTGGTATCATATACCGAAAGAGGAAAAACAATACGTATTATCAGCGCGAGGCCTGCAACCGCGCACGAAAGGAAACGACATGAAAGCTAAAGCAAAGAAAACCAGTGATGAATTACGTCCCGAATACAATTTTGATTATTCAAAGGCTGTTCGTGGTAAGTATTATAAACGCATTTTAGAGGAAGGCGCTAATGTTGTCATGCTTGAGCCTGATGTAGCCAAGGCATTTGTTGATTCAGCCGCAGTAAATGATGCGTTGCGGTCATTGCTTGATTTAACAAAAACGACTCAGCGACTAACGAAACACTCCAGCGGCCGGGCTATTGCCCGCCGATGATTTCGCGGTAAACTTACAAGATAAAATATACTGTTAGCGCCCCTGCCATGATTATTGCGCAGCCGGGGATTGTTTTTCTGTAAATCCCTGAGACATCCGCCTTGAAATACTCGCGTGTAAGAACAAAGCAGAGGTGGACGGGAGAGAGCAGCACTCCCACAAAGCCGGATGCAAAGGCAAAGGTTATCTGGTTGAGATGAGCGCCTCCTGCGAGGCTTAGTATCAATGGAAATGTGCCGCCTACAAAGCCGACAGTCAGCCCTGTAAGGAGGCCGCTGATAAAAGGCAGTATAAAAAGTATCGGAAGCAGAGGTATGCCTTTCTCTGTAAAATACCGGCTTAACTGAACCACTGCCCCTGAGTTCTCCATAGCGAACTTAAAAAGCATTGCCCCGAATATAAGGACAATAACCTCCAGCGCGAATCCGTGCTTCAATGTCCTAAATATATCCTTTATGCCGACCTTATAGAATAAAAACAGTCCGGCTATCGTAAAGCCGAGCGCGTAATGTAACTCTATGCCGAAGGCCATAACCATTATCAGTATCAGAGAGACAGGGAAAAAGCTCCACAGATCTTTTTTTTCTATCTTGACCTTTTTGGTAAACTCCCCCCTTATTCCTCTCATGCTGAAAATAAAACCTGCCGCAAAAATAATAACTGCATAGGTCATGTTCGCAAGCATAAGATTTCGCAGTTCTATTGCTGTTATGGCGGAGGCGAGGAGTATTCCGGGATAGAGAGGAGATACATATTCCCACGGATGCCTGAACCAGTAATTGATGAAGCCTTTTTCCTCAGCGGACATATTAAGCCCCTTTGTAGACTCCTCGACCATAGGCGCGGAGAAATACGCGCCGCCCAATGAGGGAAGCAGCCCTATCAGCATGGGCATGGAGATAATGACCGCCTTTTTCCTTTTTAAAAGATTGCGCGATGCCTCCATCATCCGGGCCAGCACCTCCTTTTCCCTCAAGACCATTTCCAGAGACCTTATAAGCGTCAGGGCAAAAAAGAGTTTTATCGTAACGATATCCGTGACAGTTGATTTTAATGTTGACGCTATTGCAGGAAACGGCATCAGGTAAAGGATTGCGAGCAAGCCTGACGCGATGATAAGGACATATCCGATATTCCATTTCAGCCTGAGAAGTACGAGTATTGCCGTAAAGACCAAGGCGATTTTCAATATATCGAGCATTAAAAATTATAACATTTTGTCTATAAAGCCATAATCCGCAGCCAAAGCATGGAAGGCACGGCTTCCATGCTTTTTTAATGTTTGACTACGAATTGTGGGATGTGAGGCGTGCTGAAAAAGCCTTTACTGTTATGGAATGTCATATCAACATTCTCTCTCCCGTCATCTACAACTTTGCTTTCTTATTGAATGAGACAAAGGTAATCTTCGGATTGCACCGGTAATTACACTTAGTAAAGGCTTTTGAAGTATGCCTTACATCCCGATGGTTACGGATTATATATACTTTTTGTGTTTTAAAGCATTTTTTGAGTATACTAAAAATCATGAAGAAAATCGCAGTAATAGACGGACAGGGCGGCGGGATAGGAAGCCTTATCGTCAAACTTTTAAGGGAAGAATTCGGGGATAAAATAGAGATTATAGCCCTCGGAACCAATTCCACAGCTACAACGGCCATGATGAAGACGCGGGCGAATAAGGGCGCAACAGGAGAGAATGCGATAATATGGAATTCCAATAGAGCCGATGTTATCGCGGGACCTTTGAGCATAGTCCTTCCAAACGCTATGCTCGGAGAGCTGACGCCAAAAATGGCGGAGGCCATAACATCATCGCCTGCGAAAAAATTCCTAATCCCGCTGAATCAGGAATATGTCGAGGTAATCGGTACTGTAAAGGAGCCCTTACCCCACCTTGTGGAAAAACTGATTGCAAGAATATATGAAGATTTAAAGGAGGAGCAAGATGTGTGAGGCTAATGCATATATTGTGAAAGACGGAAAGGAAGAGCTTTATCTTGAAAACGTGGATGTCCTTGTTCCGGAGGGCGGCAAGATATATCTAAAAAATCTCTTCGGCGAGCAGAAGACCTTTGAAGGACACGTAAAGGAAATATCTCTTATCAGGCATAAGATATTGCTTGAAGCGGCAAAGGATTGAAAAAATGACTGTAGAAGCAGACAGCGCACAGTATTTCCGCTCATTCTCGACGAACATCCATGCCCGTCTCCGAGGCACCAGCTCGGTTTCGCCATCACGGCGAAACTTCAAGCTGCTGAAACCGCTCCAATACAATGCCCTGCCTGCTTATTGCAACAGATTTTCCAAGTGACTATTTGGAGGCTCATAGATTCGGGCAGTTGCGATGCGGCTTATAACATGGCCATCGATGAGGCCATAGCGATCTCCGTACGGAATGGAGACGCTCCTCCGACGCTGAGGTTATACGGATGGGACAGGCAATCAGTCAGCCTCGGCTCGTTTCAGAAAATATCGGATATCGATCTCAAATATTGCGAAAATAATAACATCCCTGTTGTCAGGAGGCCGACCGGCGGCAGAGGAATTCTGCATGGCGACGAGCTTACCTACAGTTTTTCCGCTAAAAAAGAAGGACATTTTTCTAACGGCCTTCTGGAGACATACCGCAAGTTAAGCGGCGCATTTTACGATGCTCTCCGCAGCATGGGCTTGCCTGTTACTATAAAAACAGACAGGGAATCGGGAAGAAACCTTACGAGAAGCCCTCTTTGTTTTAAGTCCACATCCTATGGAGAGATAAGTTATGACGGCAAAAAACTTATAGGCTCGGCGCAAAAAAGATGGAGCGACGGATTTCTGCAGCAGGGTTCAATACCTTATCTCATCGATTACGAAAAAGCCTGCATAGTATTTAAAGCCGATACTCCAGCGCTGCACTATTCCAAACAGGAAATATCCGGACTGAAGGAACTGCTGCATAATTTTGATCACAAAGTGTTTAAGAAACACATAAAATCCGCCTTTGAAAAAGTCTTCGATATTACTCTTGCCGGGTCGCATCCGTCTCCCCGGGAAGAGGAGTTTGCGCGCTTTCTATCTTCGGAGAAGCATCGAAATCCTCACCGGACAGAAGGGTTTTCGAAGCATAGCCCATCCTGTAGTAATAGTGATACGCTGAAGAGAATATTACAAGAATCAGATACCACTGCATAACATTTACAATCAGATAGAAAAACGACAATATCGGAGCAATTACAGGGAGTATAAAAAGAATAACTACAAGAAAACTCATTACAGTAAAGCTTATCGCTACAAATCCCAAAAACATGCCGCAGAGAAAAACTATTGAAGAAGGCGTGGAGCAAAGAAACCGTATAGTTCCCTTTATCGCCTTTATAGGGTTCACTCTGTTAAAAACAATATATGCGGAGCCGTATGCAGTTGTTGCAAATGGCACAAGAATCAATAAAAGAAATGTAGCCGAGTAAAACAAGAGTTTAAAGAATGTTGCAAAGAACAGAGAGAGCGCGGCATCATAATTTTGCAATATCTCGACTACAAATGACGTCACGCCTCTTAAAAATCCTAAAGCAAATGCAGGGATAACCAAGATTATAGCGACTGCAATCGAAAACAAAAAAAGAGGCAGAAAAAGCGCTTTGCCTTCTGCAAAAAAAGCCCTGAAAGTGAATTTACGACTGCCGTTTAATATATGTCTTCCTAAAATGCCGAACGTGCCGCCGATATTAAAACCCCATAAGACAATTATAGAGATCAAGTACAAAAGCAGGCTCAGTATAATTATTATTGCAAGCGCAAAATACTTGTTCAACAGTTCTACTGCCTTCCAAAAAACGCTTTGCAAATCTCTAAGCCTTAATATCTCGGTAAGGTCTATTCCAAATACCACAAAGGCAATTGCAATGGGCATTCCTACGATAATAAAAAAGCCGAAAACACTGATTATAGTGGCAATAAACTGAATAATAACCAATTGCCAGTTCTTATTGACGGTATGAAATCCTTCTTTAACGAATGATAAATATCCCATGCGTTGTGATTTCTTTGTAATAGCTACTTGCTGCAATTATCACCGTTTACGCCTACTATGGAAATCCCGGCTTCTTCGGCATCCTTCACTATGCCTGCCCTGTTTATTATTATACTCCTTTTCGCTTCCACGGCAAGGATGCGCGCCTTGACCGCGATCATGGATTTAAGAGTATCGCTGCCTATAACAGGGACATCGAGCCTCATGTCCTGATGAGGCTTTGAGACTTTAACAACCACCGCTCTTTCACCCGCCCATTTGCCCCCCCTGCGTATGGCCTCATCCGTGCCCTCGATGGCCTCGACCGCCATAACGGCCTGTCCCTTTACCACTACCGTCTGCCCGATATCGAGCTTGCCTATCTCCTTCGCTATCCTCCAGCCGAATTCTATGTCCTTCCACTCATCATCGCTCGGCCGTATTTCTGTCAGTACCCCTTCAGGCGTAAGGAGATGCGGACTGAAGGACGCGGTGTCTATTATGTCGATGCCTTCTTTTTCCATCTCTTTGGTGATGGCATTTAAAATCGAGTCATCGCTTTTGTCTTTCAGAGAAAAGAGCAGTTTCACGGCCCTTAGGTCGGGAATTACCCTGGACTTATAAAGGAGTGATTTGGGCACTTTCCCCGCCATTATCGCCTTTTTTACACCGAAGTCCTTCAGGGTATCGATCATATCTCCCAGTTTGCCGACGTTAATCCATTTTATCTCATCCGACACTTCATTCAAATCAGCGAACGCAAGATTTTCGAGGGCTACCGTAATAACCTTTAACCCCCGCTCCTTTGCGTCCCGCGCTATTATTTTAGGAAGGTCGCCTCTTCCTGCTATTATTCCGATAGCTTCCATTTTTAACTTTGTTTCAGCTCCACTTTTTGTTTTACCTGCATATTCCCCTTTTGTTTTTTTCTATGAATTCCACGAGGTTTTTCAGTTCTTTTGTTCCGGGAAGCTCCGATTTTATTTTCTTCAGCGCATCCTTTAATGTCCTCTTTTCCCTGAAAAGAATCTTATATGCTTTTTTCAGGTTGTTTATGACCTCATCCGAAAAACCCTGCCTTTTCAGGCCTATGACATTAAGCCCATATAATTTTGCACGGGCGCCCGATGCCATTGTATACGGTGGTATGTCCTGCCCTATGCCGCTGAATCCGCCTACCATCGCATAAGAGCCGATGCGCGTAAACTGGTGGACTACCACCAGGCCGCCGAATACCGCAAAATCTTCGACAACTACATGCCCGGCGAGCATTGCGGCATTGGCCATTATTACTGAATTGCCTATTTTGCAGTCATGGGCTATATGGACATAGGCCATAAGGAAGTTTAAATCTCCGATTTCCGTTAAGCCACCTTCTCCGGCCGTCGCCCTGTGGATGGAGGTATATTCTCTTATGATATTCTTTTTGCCGATTTTCACGCCGGTCTTTTCATTTTTGTATTTAATATCCTGCGGCGGCAACCCTATGGTCGCAAAGGGATGAATGACGCACTCCTCGCCTATCTCCGTATCGCCTTCGACAATCACGTTGGATATAAGCCTTGCGCCTTTCTTTATAACAACGCCTTCCCCGATAATGCAAAAAGGTCCTATGAAAACATTATCCCCGATATCAGCCTTCTGGCTTACAATCGCTGTTTTGTGTATATTCTTTGACATCAATCCCCCTATCTCTTTAAGCGGCAACCATGGCCGTAAACTCTGCCTCGGATTTCAACTGCTCGCCGGCGAATGCATTGCCGGAAAATTTCCATACATTTCCTCGCTTGTGCATCACCTGAATCTCGAGCCTGAGCTGGTCTCCGGGCAATACCGGCTTTCTGAACTTCACCTTTTCAATGCTCATAAAATAAACGTTTTTCCCGCCCACTCCGGATTTAAATGCCAGAATGCCTGCGACCTGCGCCATGGCCTCTACAATCAACACTCCCGGCATTACCGGATTATTAGGAAAATGTCCCTGAAAAAAAGGCTCGTTAACGGTAACATTCTTAATACCGACAGCCTTTATTTCAGGCTCGAGTTCTACAACCTTATCAACCAGTAAAAAAGGATACCTGTGAGGAAGTAAGGATAATATCTCTTTGATGTCTATCATTTGCCCTCCTTTATCTTTTCTTCAAGCTCCTTTACTTTCTTATTCAGTTCAGGCAGTTTTGAGAATACCGCCATCGCTTTCAGCCAGTCCCTGTGGGGCATCGGCAGTATCCCCGAATATACACCCCTTTTCATTTCTCCCATTGCGCCGCCTTTTGCCCCTACCATAGTGCCGGCTTCCAGCGTGGCATGGTCGGCTACTCCGACCTGCCCTCCGAGTATTACCCCATCGCCCAAATCAGAACTCCCTGCTATGCCGACCTGCGAAACCAAAATAACGTTGCTTCCAATACGCACATTATGCCCTATCTGGACAAGGTTGTCTATTTTTGTGCCTCTGCCGATGGTTGTGTTTCCGGTGGTCGCCCTGTCGATGGTCACATTGGCGCCGATCTCCACATCGTCTTTTATTATTACGCCGCCTACCTGAGGTATCTTCCGGTGCATGCCGTCTTCAAACACATATCCAAAGCCGTCGGAACCTATAACAGCGCCTGCGTGGATTATAACCCTGCTGCCGATATTAACGCCTTCCCTTACAGTTACGTTAGGATATATCTCGGAGTCATTGCCTATAATACTGCCGACGCCGATAAATACCCCTGAATAAATTACCGTTCCTGCACCTATTTTTGCGTTATCTGATATATGCGCAAAAGGATAAATGGTGACGTTCTCTCCTATGACGGCCTTTTCAGAAATAAATGCCTTCTCGCTGATGCCCTTGTACTGATACGGCTTTACGTAAAAATACGACAGGAGGCGCGCAAAGGCATAGAGGGGATTTGAAGCGATTATTTGAGGTTTTTCTATGTCGTTAACGGCTTTCTTGACAATAACTGCTGCCGCACTGCTGTTTTTGAGATCTCTCAATAATTTCGGGCCGGATAAAAATGTAATATCTCCATCTTTTGCCTCAGAAATGCCTGAAACGCCGGTTATCTCAACTTCACCATCGCCAACAACCTCTCCGCCTATTAACGCTGAAATATCTTTAAGCTTCATAAATAATCTAAACCGGAGTTCCTAAAACTACTTCTTGCCTGTCTTTGCTTCGTCATGCTTTTTTATAACCTTGTCGGTAATATCGAGGGGCTTGACCGCATAAAGAACAAGGCCCTCTGCCCGCTCCAGTATTAGAGAATATCCTTCTTCCTGCGCAATCTTATTAATCGCGTCCCTCAAATCCTTAATTATTCCACCTGTAAGTTCGCCTTCCTTTTTCTTTACCTCGGCCTGCGAATCCGCCACTATCCTCTGGAAATCTCTTGCGAGCCGCTCGAGTTCCTCTTCCTTTGCCTTCCTCGCCTCTGCAGAAATTATAGCCGCCTGTTTTTCCAGATCACCCTTTAACGCCTCCAGCTTTTTACCCTTTTCATCTATGGCTGTCTGTTTGGATTTAATCATGGCTTCCAAATCGGTTTTTGCTTTTTTTCCTGCATCCGATTCATTAAGCGCCCTAAAAAGGTCGACAATTCCGATCTTAAGCCCTTCTGCGGCAGTCGCCTTCGAAACCATACCCGCTGTTATGCACAATACTATACTTACCGCTGCCAAAACTCTTTTCATTTGTATCCTCCATTTTTTATTTCATTTCACTTCTTGCTTATTAGCTAAAAGAACGAGCCGAATGTAAACTCTATCTTGCTTGCCGACTCTCCTACTCTCTTGTCGAGATTATAACCCCATTCCACCCGCATCGGTCCCATAGGAGATATCCATCGAATGCCTGTCCCCGTAGAATATCTCAAATCGCTTCCAAAGGCTTCTCCCGCTCCGTATGCCCTGCCTGCGTCGAAGAACACCAGCCCTTTAAACTTCAACTCCGATACTATGGGAAATATGTATTCGGCATTTAAAATCAACTCTTTTTGCCCTCCTATCGGCTCTCCGTTAGTGTCCTTAGGCCCTGCAGCTCCGTATCCAAAACCGCGCACCGTATGTATCCCGCCTACATAATATCTCTCATAAACCGGAAGTTTTTTATCGAATAAGCCTGTTGCATATCCGGCCCGACCGCGGAGATGTACTGTAGTAACATCAAACACCGGATAAAACCATCCCGAGTCAAAAATCCCTTTAAGAAAAGCATTTGTGCCGCCCAAACCCGCAAAGGTCACGGCTGCCGTATTCTTAGAGCCCCTCGACGGGTCAATGAGATTATTTCTCGTGTCCCTCCCGACCGACGTTGTGATACTGCTCGTTGTCTTTGTTCCTTCCTGCTCTTTTATGAGCGAAGAGGCGTCCGATCTTATATTCAATATCTTTGCATTCTCAAAATTATATGCTATCGATGCGCCCCAGTATTCCCAGAAACCCCTGCCGAACGACACCTCAAATCCCGCAGCCTTTCTGACGAAATTGCCGTACCTTCTCGTTGTCCTGTGAATAGCGGTTCCATACGATATGGGCTTATCCAAAAACCACGGATCCCTGTATGATAGTTCGTAGAATGAACTCTTGCCGCCGAGTTCCCCGCGCAGTTTTATGTACTGCCCCGAACCGAATAGATTGCCTTGAGTGACATCCACCATAGCGACAAACTGATCTACAGAACTGTAACCGCCGCCGACACTCAAAAACCCTGTAGGCTTATCCTTTACCTTTACATCGATATCGACAAGTTTTTCCTCGGGCTTCGGCTTCGGCGACATATCCACCGTTTCAAAAAACTGGAGATTATTAAGCCTTTCGTAGCTCCTTTTCAGGGCAGAGGCGTTAAACACGTCGCCCTCATCGAGCCTTATTTCCCTTCGTATGACCTTATCCCTCGTCTTTGTGTTTCCGGATATCTCTATCCTTCCGATGCGGTATTTATCTCCTTCGTTAATCCTATAAACGACTCTCACCTCTTTTTTATTTTCATCATGGATGAGGTCGGGAGAAACATTGATGAGGGCGTATCCGTTGTTGGAATACTTGTCCGTTATTTCGACTACGTCTTTGCGCAGAATCTCCTTATTGAAAATCTTAGCGGGAGAAAGTTTTATAAGCTTTCTCAATTCCTCTTCGGAAAATGCCTTATTGCCGGCGATGTCTACCGCAGATACCTTAAACGGCTCTCCCTCCGATACCTGAATAGAGATTTTCATCCCGTCCTTTGCATCGGTTAATTGAATCACCGGCTCTCCGACAACAATCTTTAAGTATCCGTTGTTGTAATAAAGGTCTTTTATCCTTTCTACGTCGGCCCTCATTTCGTCTTTTTTATAATATCCTCCGCCTAATACAAACGAATAGAACTTTCGCTCCGAAGTCTTCATCGCTTTTTTGATTTTGCCGTCAGAGAGGGCTTTATTGCCTTCTATCTTTATCTCCTTTATCTTTACCTTCTCTCCTTCTTTTACCTGGTAGGTCACATAAACTTCTCCGTCTTCCGTTTTTCTTACCACAGGAACTATTTTGGCGAGGTAGTAACCCTCATCCTCGTAAAACGCCCTTAATTTTGCCGCGTTGTCGTTAATAAGGGTGACGTCGGATATGGCGCCTGCGGACAAGCCGATCTTCTCTTTTAGATCGTCGTCCTTGAACTTTTTATTGCCCTGAAACTCGACCCTCACGATGGTCGGTTTTTCTTTGACCACATAGGAAATTTTTATTCCGCCTTCAAACGGTTCCGCCTCTACCTTAACGTCGTCGAAATAGCCCATCTTATATATTGCTTTTATGTCTTCGGTGGTCTTTTCCTGAGAAAGGGTCTCGCCTATTTTCTGCGATACCTTCGCCCTGATAGAACCCTCTTCTATGCGCTTTAGTCCTTTTACCTCTACGGCGGTTACAGTGGGAAGTTCCTGAGCAGAGACCGTACTAATAATCACTGCGGTCAGCAACAACACTAAAAGCGTGATAATTACATTTTTATTCATAATTGTTTCCTCTCTACGAGTCATCGACCACAGGCAACCCTTTAACCGATGGTTAGTATACCACAATTTATATCTAAAAAAAATTTGAAAATAACAAAAGGTAGCTCATTAGGTTATAATAAACGGATTCGGAAAATTTCATCCGATTTTCTTCATTCATAAAGGAGAGGATATGTCGCATAATGTTGCCATAGGCGTGGATATAGGCGGTACTAATATAAGGGCGGCAGTAATTAACGGCAACGGCGCTGTTGAACTGAAAATAAAGGAAGCTACCGGCGCAGCCCCCATCGAGGTGGTCCATAAGCTCGTAGATTCCCTCTATTCAAAGTATTCGCAAAGGATATGCGGTATCGGTATTGCTGTTGCAGGCATCATCGACAGGGATGAAGGAGTTGTTGTCATGTCGCCTAACATCAAGGGGATCACAGGCAGGAACCTGAAATCCGAGATAGGAAGCCGCCATAAAACGTGTATAGTCGTAGAAAACGACGCGAATGCCGCTGCTTATGGAGAAAAGTTCGCGGGGGCGGGAAGGGATTTTAAAAATTTCGTAATCCTTACGTTAGGCACGGGCATAGGCAGCGGAATAGTAATTAACAACAGGCTGCTGCCGGTCGCTGCAGAGGCCGGGCACATCAGCATAAATGCCAATGGACAGCCGTGCGCCTGCGGAAATGTAGGATGCCTCGAATCGTACGCATCGGCGACTGCCATCATAGGAAACGCCGTTTTGGAAATCGAAAAGGGATGCAACACCATTTTAAGGGATTACCACAACGGAAATTTTTATAAGATCGACGCGGAGGATATTTATAAGGCCGCCCTCGATGGAGACCCTCTATCGAGGACCGTTGTGAGAGAGGCGGGAAAGAACCTCGGCATCGGCATTGCCGGCTTAATAAACCTCTTAAGTCCGGACGCGGTTATTCTAACCGGCGGGCTTTTAGGGGCATGGAATATCTATGTCGAAGCGGCGATTCATGAGGCTTCGAAAAGGGCTATCAAAGAGCTTTACGCCAAAGTAAAAATTATCCCCTCCTCCTTAGGGGACAACGCCGGTATTGTCGGAGCCGCGAAACTTGTGTTTGATGAATGTAAAATGTGTGTGGAATGATGGGAACGCCCCCGACTGAAAATATAAGAAATTTTTCGATTATAGCTCACATAGACCACGGCAAATCTACCCTTGCGGACAGGCTTCTGGAATTCACCGGGGCATTGAGTTCCCGGGAGATGATGGAGAAGGTGCTCGATTCCATGGATCTCGAAAGGGAGCGCGGCATTACCATTAAAGCACATGCCGTCCGGCTTAAATACTCTGCCGACGACGGCAAGGATTACACGTTGAATCTCATCGATACGCCGGGACATGTGGACTTTTCTTATGAGGTATCGCGGAGCCTTGCTTCATGCGAAGGAAGCCTTTTGGTCGTCGATGCAACGCAGGGGGTAGAGGCGCAGACCCTTGCAAACACTTACCTTGCCGTAGAACACAACCACGAAATAATACCTGTCATCAACAAAATAGACCTGCCCGGCGCAGAGCCCGAAAGGGTAAAGGCGCAGATAGAAGACGCCGTCGGCATAGACTGCTCCGAAGCCATACTCGCAAGCGCAAAGGAAGGTATAGGCATTAAAGAAATATTGGAGGCCATCGTAAAAAAAATACCGCCCCCTTCGGGCGAAGATGAAGCTCGATTAAAGGCATTGATCTTCGACTCGTGGTTCGACAATTATCAGGGCGTGATTGTCCTCGTCAGAATTTTTGAGGGGACAATACGCGTCGGCATGAAGATAAGATTTATGGCGACCGGAAAGGACTATGAGGTCTCAAAGGTCGGCTTTTTCACGCCGAAAATGACGGACGCGCCGCAGCTCGCTGCCGGCGAGGTCGGCTATGTTATTGCAGGCATAAAAACTGTAGGCGATACGAAAATAGGAGACACTATAACAAACTCCGACAACCCTGCCGACAAGCAATTGTCCGGATATAAAGAAATAAAACCTATGGTCTTCTGCGGACTTTATCCAGTAGAGACGCACCAATACGAAGACTTAAAGAACGCCCTCGAAAAATTGAGGCTCACCGACTCGTCTTTCAGTTTCGAGCCCGAAACCTCAACCGCCCTCGGATTCGGCTTTAGATGCGGTTTTTTAGGACTGCTTCATATGGAAATAATCAAAGAGAGGCTCGAGAGGGAGTTCGAGCTTTCCCTGATAAGCACCGCGCCTACGGTCATATACAGGGTAACGGATATGAAAGACGTCGAAGTGTCTGTGGACAATCCGAGCAGCCTGCCGGACAGGTATCTCAAAATAGAAGAGCCGTACGTGAAAGTGGCGGTATTTGTGCCGCAAACGTATGTCGGCCAGATACTCGAACTCTGTCAGGAAAAGCGCGGCGTACAAAAGGATTTTTCGTACATAAGTCAGGACAGGATTATGGTTACCTATGAATTGCCTCTGAACGAGATACTGTGGGATTTTTACGACCGGCTCAAATCGGTTTCAATAGGCTATGCGTCTATGGACTATGAGTTCCTCGGCTATAAGGAATCGAGTCTTGTCAAACTCGACATCCTGCTTAACGGAGAAACTGTGGATGCGCTTTCCTTGATTGTCCACAAGGACAAGGCGTATTATAAGGGCAGGCAGATTGCCGAAAAACTGCGCCAAGTAATACCGAGGCAGTTATTCGAGATAGCGATTCAGGCTGCCATCGGCGGAAAGGTTATTGCGCGGGAGAGCATAAAGGCCCTCAGAAAAAATGTCCTCGCAAAGTGTTACGGAGGGGATATTACGAGAAAGAGGAAGCTTCTCGAGAAACAGAAGGAAGGTAAAAAGAGAATGAAACAGATAGGAAAGCTGGAGATACCGCAGGAGGCGTTCCTGTCGGTTTTGCAGGTGAAGGAGTGAGAACGAGATGAAACAAAGTAAACTATGGGAGTACATAAAAGCTATAGGTATCGCATTGATGCTCGCCCTCATCATCAGGTCGTTTGTTGTTCAGGCATTCAAGATACCTTCCGGCTCGATGCTTCAGACCCTTCTGATCGGAGACCACATACTCGTAAACAAATTTATCTATGGCACTCCTATCGATATTCCGTTTACCAATATTACGATATTCCGCATGCCCGGATTCAAAAAACCCCAGCGCGAAGACATTATTGTGTTCAAATATCCTGAAGACCCGGGCAGGGATTTCATAAAAAGGGTCATCGCCGTTGAAGGGGACATGATCGAGTCGAAGGACAAAAGAGTTCTTGTAAACGGAAAACCGGTAAGCGAGCCGTACGCGCAGCATACCGACAACTCCACGCGCATGGGCGGCATGGAGCCGAGGGATAATTTCGGCCCCTATCTTGTGCCGAAAAATAAGGTCTTTGTAATGGGAGACAATCGCGACCAGAGTTACGACAGCAGATACTGGGGATATGTCGATATGAAAGAATTGAGGGGCAAGGCGTTTATCATATACTGGTCGTGGGACGGCATAAAGAAGATGCCGAGACTGGGAAGGATAGGAAAGCTGGTGCGTTAATGTTTACGGGGCTGATAGTGGAATTAGGAAAAGTTGCGGCGGTAGAAAAAGGGACCGGCAGCGCGCGGCTGTCGATTAAATGTAAAGAGGTTATAAAGGATGCGGATATAGGCGACAGCATTGCTGTGAACGGTGTTTGTCTTACTGTAGTTGAACTCCGAACTCTGTCCGAACTCTTTTTCGACGTCTCTTATGAAACGCTGCAAAGCACAAACCTGGGCAATCTCAAAAGAGGCGATAAGGTCAATATCGAGCCTTCGCTGAAGCCTGATTCAAAATTAGGAGGACATTTCGTTACCGGGCATGTCGAAGACTTTGGTAAAATAAAAAACAAGACGGCTATCGGCAATGCCGTCAAGATAGAAATAGAAGCTCCGGGCAGCGTGCTGAAATTTCTCATCGAAAAAGGCTCTGTTGCCGTGGACGGCATAAGCCTGACGGTAGTTGATGTCTTAAATGACGCCTTCAGCGTAGTAATTATACCGCATACCGCAGCGATGACGACCATAGGCTTTAAAAACATAGGCGATACCGTCAACCTCGAGCCTGATATTTTAGGGAAATACGTGGCGAAATTTCTGCAGTCAGCGGTCAGCGGTCAGCAGTCAGCAGAAGAAAAGGATTCCGAACTCTTATCTGCGCTCAAAAAATCAGGCTTTATATCCTGATAAGATCGCCGTCTTTCAATAATTTAAGGTTTTTGATCTTAAGCCTTTCGAGTTCCGCCTTAATAACCTTTAAGTGCTGCGGTTTCGGATGGGTAATATATATATGCTCCGGCATCTGTTTTATCTTCATAATTTCCTCTTTCAACAACTGCGGCGTAAGGTGTCCCGTCAATACGGCCAGATCCCGCATTTTATTCGGGAATGACGTTTCGATTATCAGGCAGTTCAGTTTCCTGTCCCCCATCTTCTCCCATGTGGAACCGGTAGGCCCGGTATCGCCCGTATAAAAGAATCTTTTGTCATTGCCGTCTTCAACCAGATAACCTACAGCGGGGACAGAGTGATTCACCTTATGGAGGGCGATATTGTAATCGCCTATTCTTAACGAACTTCCGGCCTTCACCGCCTTATATCTCAGGACGGCATTCTCATAATCCGGAATCATCGTAAAATCCGGCCAGAGCGAGTCGTTTAGAAGGTTCTTCTTTATGGTGTTAATAACGGATGGAATACTTATGATATTCACCCTCTGTTTTCTTTTCGCAACTATAATATTATCGGCAAGAAAAGAAATGCCTCTTATGTGGTCGAGATGGGCATGGGTAATAAAGATGTTCTTCAGTTTTGCCTGCTCCGGCTCGCCGAGCGTGCTTGTAAGGCTTCCGGCGTCGAATACGATGTCATCGTCGAGCAGAAAAGCCGGCGGGTTGTGTCCGGGAAATTCCGCTCCTGAACATCCAAGCACTTTGATCTTCATATGGCTATCTCCAATTTCTTCGGCATGTGGTTTAATTTTAGCATAAATTGTGTTAGAATTAATCAATTTTTTAGGAGGAGGTATTTCTAATTAAGATTTAGAGATGTCAAAATCGCTATTCATCATATTAGCATTTTTATTTTTAGCGGCGCCTGCCGTACTTTTGGCCTCCGGCGACGCGCTCTTTGAAAAAGGGATTGCGGAATTCAAGGCTGAAAACTATGAAGAAGCGCTTGTATTTTTTGAAAAGGCGCATAAAGAAAAATCGGATGATCCCCGCATAACGTCTTATCTCGGCCTCACGCATCGGGAAATTCAGAATTTTTCGGAAGCAGTAAAATTTTTCAAAGAGACCCTTAGACTCGATCCGAAAGCGGCAGACGTAAAATTTATGCTTGCCGATGTGCTTTTCGGCATGGGAAATTATGAAGAGGCGTTGGCTGTTACCAATACGGCTATAAAAGAAAAAATCAGACTCCCTCAATCAAACTACCTTAAAGGACTGATTCTTCTTAAACTGAAAAGAAGCGCAGAAGCGATCGCGGCATTTAACAAAGCTAAGGAACTCGACAAATCCTTAGCTCAACAGGCCGATTTCCAGATAGCCTCCGCCTATGTGCAGGAAAGGGAGTTTAAAAAAGCAGGAACTATTTTTAAAGGACTTATAACCGTTGATCCTACTTCCGACTGGGCATTGTTTTCAAAAGATTATCTCGAGGCTATAGAAAAAATCCCGCCGCCTTACAGAATTATACTTAAGGTAGGCATCCATTACGATGACAATGTGCTGGCAAATCCAATGGACCAAAATCTTGTCGATATAACTAAGCAAGAGGATTGGAAGAGAACATATTCTCTGCTCGGAGAATACACTATATATTCGAAGGGACAATGGAATATAAAGGCATCATATTCCCTCGATATTACCAAACACCATGAAAAAAATTATCTCAAGAAAGACCCGCCGGAGAAGGTATTCAGTCAGGATACTGTCGGCCATACCGTTTCCCTTATGCCGTCCTATAATACCGAAACGACTATCACAAGCCTCTTGTTGTCGTATTCTCTTACCGAGGTTGATTACCTCAAATACAAAGACTCGTTTACTGTTAATCCGTCTTTTACCTTCCTGATTAAAGGCAATAACCTGGGGCAGGCTTATTTCAAATACAGAAGGGACGAATATGCGTGGGATTATAATAAAAGGAAATACGGCTCATATCTCAATAGGGCCGAAGACAGGGACGCCGACAATTTCGCGTTAGGGATCGGTTATATATACACGTTTAAAGAAGGACATGGGCTGTTAAATGTCAAGGCTGAGGGAGAGATAAACGACGCAGACGGCTGGAACTGGGATTACACCGGCACTAAGTTATCCGCTGGAGTTTTATATCCTTTCGTCGATAACAAACTTAAGTTCAACGTGTATGGTGAGTGGTACCGGCAGAACTATCATAATGTGCATTCCGTCTACAAAAAAATTCCGAGGAATACGAGGAAGGATGATAGCTATACCGTTCAGA
Organism: Nitrospirota bacterium; assembly: GCA_016212685.1. GTDB lineage: Bacteria > Nitrospirota > Thermodesulfovibrionia > Thermodesulfovibrionales > Dissulfurispiraceae > GWB2-47-37. The sequence continues at coordinate 206 of JACREW010000057.1, read as the reverse complement.
CAACATTGACGTATAATATTCTCAAACCGATGGACATAAGCCTGGGATATGCATATGGGCATACTCTTTCGAATATCTCCGTCTATGAGTACAGGAAGAATGTCTATTCATTGACTGTTGAATACAGGTTTTAAGGGAGCATGACATGAAAAGAACAGAAAGCAGGGAACGTTACTTTTTATTCGTTTTACTGCTTGCCGTATCAT
>JACREW010000056.1 GCA_016212685.1 Nitrospirota bacterium | reverse complement strand
TTTGACGTTCCATTTCTTCTGAGGTCTCTTCCGGGAGTCAGGTTCGATATCCCTCATTTCGATCTCTGCTTCGCGGCGCGCAGGCTCAAGATAAACGGCGGGCTGAAAAAACTTGAGACAATGTTCGGCATAGAGAGAGACGAGACGGTTAAGGGAATGGACGGTTATGAAGCGGTAAAGCTGTGGGAGGCTTACAGGAAAGGCAGTTTGGAAGCGAGGGAACTGCTTTTGACATACAACAGGGAAGATACCATCAATTTATTGAAGCTTGCAGATATTCTATACCAGCGGCTGAAAATCTCAACCGGAATAGAGGAGTATATAACAAACGATAATGAGTTGCTAAGGAGTTCATAAGTATGAAGACACTGCTTCTCCAGTTCTGTCATTGCGGCTTGTCCGCAATCCTTCCGACTTGTTCGGAATCGAAAGAAAGATTCCTGACAAGCAGGAATGACAAAGGATGTAATTTTACTTATGAACTGATTAGTAAGGGTTAAGAGTTATGAGTTATGAGTTAAAGAAGAAAAGAGCAGTTTCCGGGATTCAACCATTGAATGCTGAAACTGTTTTATTGATTAATAGATTTCTTTCGTATCTTACCGTTGAAAGGGGGCTGTCTAAAAATACGGTTGAATCTTACCGTCTCGATTTAAAGGGGTTTTTAGGCTATCTTGCCGAAAAGATAGAGCAGAAGAGCGGAAGATCAGAAGCAGAAAACTCGTTACTCGTTACTCGTTACTCGTTACTGCCTTTTACAAGGCAGGAGATAGTGAACTACATGGGCAAGCTCAAGGACGATAAATATTCCGCCGCAAGCGTATGCAGGTTCATATCGTCCGTTAAGGGTTTTTGCAGATTTTTAATTATCGAAAAGCTCATTGCCGAAGACCCCTCAGAGAACCTCAAAATGCCTAAACAATGGGAGCGATTGCCGAAGGCATTGAGCATTGAAGATATTAAAAAGTTATTAAGCCATGAGCCGGCAACCATGAGCCGGCGGCTGTTTATCAGGGACTCCGCAATGCTGGAACTGTTATATTCATCAGGGCTGCGCGTGAGCGAGGTAGTATCCATCAAGATTAACGATCTGAATTTTGAAGGAGGATTTTTGAGGGTTATGGGTAAAGGCTCAAAGGAACGCGTAGTCCCCATGAACCAGCGGGCTATTGAAAAGATAAAGAAGTATCTGCATGAACTAAGACCCGATCTGCTTAAGAATAAACAATCGCCTTATCTATTTTTGACAGGCAGGGGAACGCCCATGACACGACAGAGGTTCTGGCAGGCATTGAAAAAATTCGGCATTGCGGCCGGCGTGAAGCTTTCCCCTCATTCGGTGAGACATTCCTTCGCCACGCATCTTTTGGAGGGAGGAGCCGATTTGAGGTCCGTTCAGAAGATGCTCGGGCATGCCGATATATCGACGACGCAGATTTATACGAAGGTAACCGGAGACAGGATAAGAAAGGTTTATCTTGAACACCATCCGAGAGCAAAATAACAAGGAGGATAAGACATGGCGGTGAAATTGAAACCTGAGGAACTTTATAAGTGTTGCGATTTGAGCAGTTTTAAATTTAACACAACGGCCGACATAGGCAAATTCGAAGGCACCATCGGACAGGAAAAGGCCTTGAAGTCTCTGGATTTCGGCCTCAGCCTGACGAGCAAGGGATTCAATATATATGTCCTCGGAGAGAGCGGAACCGGCAAGATGAGGACAATCAGGACGCTGCTGCACGAAAAGGCGTCTAAAGAAAATGTTCCTCAAGACTGGTGTTATGTCTACAATTTCAAAGACCCCGACATGCCGCTGGCCGTATCCATCGAGCCGGGGAGGGGATTGGTTTTCCACAGGGATATGGATGACCTTATAAAGGCGTTGAGGATAGAGATACCTAAGGTGTTTGAGTCTAAAGAGTACGAAAAACAGAGAAGCAAGATAGTGGAAGAATTCCAGCAGAAACAGAAGAATCTTTTTACAAGTCTCGAAGAAGAAGCGCAGGCTAAGGGTTTTGCTATACGAAAGGCCGTAACCGGCCTTCTGATTGTCCCGGTAAAAAAAGGCGGAGAACCCCTCACGGAGGAAGAATTTTCCGCACTCGATGAAAAGACGCGTAAGAAAGTGGAAGAGATAGGGAAGATGTTTCAGGAAAGGCTGGATGATGTGGTAAGGGCCGTGAGGGAGGCGGAAAAGCTCGTTAAAGATCTCCTCGGCAGGCTCGATCGGGAAATCGCCCTCGGCGCCGTAGGCCATTTAATCGAAGATCTGAAGCTTAAATACAAGGAACACGAAAAGATATTGTCGTATCTCGAGGCGGTAAAGGAAGACATATTATCGCACCTCGATGATTTCAAGACCGCCGAAGAACAGCCGGCCCCGCTGCCGTTCATGAGGATGCCTAAACCAGAGACTTCCTTTGTCCGGTATGCGGTTAATGTCATAGTCAATAACGGGGAATCCAAGGGCGCGCCGGTGGTCTTTGAGAGCAACCCGACATATCTCAACATCTTCGGCAAGATAGAATACAAGGTTCAGTACGGAATGGCCATGACCGATTTTTCGATGATAAAGGCTGGATCCCTTCACAGGGCCAATGGCGGTTACATCGTAATAAACGCCCTCGACCTGCTGAGAAACATTTTTTCATACGATACATTGAAGAGGTCGATAAAAAACAGGGAAATAAAGATAGAAGACATATGGGAACAGTACAGGCTTATGAGCACTACGGCGCTGAAGCCGGAACCCATTCCTCTCGACGTAAAGGTTATTCTTGTCGGCAATCCCTATATTTATTACATGCTTTACAGCCTTGACGACGAGTATAGGGAATTGTTTAAGGTAAAATCCGACTTCGACAGCAGGATGGACATGACCCCTGAAAACGTAGAGAAATACGCGTTTTTTGTCGCAAGCTGCCAAAAGGAAGAAAACCTCCTGCCGTTCGACAGGGGAGGCGTCTCCAAAATAGTCGAGCACGGTTCCCGGCTTGCAAACCACATGAATAAGCTTTCCACCAGATTCAGCGATATAGCGGACATCATAAGGGAATCGCATTACTGGGCGCAGAAGGAAGGCGGCGATATCGTAAAAGCGGAACATGTCGTGAAGGCGCTTGAGGAAAAGGTTTTCAGGTCCAACAGGATAGAAGAACGCATCAGGGAGATGATGCTGGAGGACACCCTTATAGTGAATACTTCAGGGGAAAAGACAGGACAGGTCAACGGCCTTGCGGTTTTAGACATGGGAGATTACAGCTTCGGCAAGCCTTCGAGAATAACCGCGACGACGTATATAGGCAAGGCGGGCATTGTGAACATAGAGCGCGAGACAAAGATGAGCGGAAAGATACACGAAAAGGCGATAATGATAATATCCGGCTATCTCGGCGGCAAGTATGCCGTAAAAAAGCCGATAAGCCTTTCGGCGTCCATAACATTCGAGCAGTTATACGAGATGATTGAGGGCGACAGCGCAACGTGCGCCGAGCTTTACGCTCTGTTGAGCAGTATTTCGGGAGCGCCGATTAAACAAGGTTTTGCCGTAACAGGCTCTATGGATCAGAGCGGCGATGTCCAACCCATAGGCGGCGTCAATGAAAAGATAGAAGGATTTTTCGATCTGTGTAAAATAAGAGGGCTTGACGACAGCCACGGCGTTATAATACCCAAAAGGAATATAAAACATCTCATGCTGAGGCAGGACGTGGTCGATGCCGTAAAGGAAGGCAGATTTTCCATATATCCTATAGAGAAGATGGAAGAAGGGCTTGAGATACTTACCGGCATGCCTGCGGGCGAACTGAAAGAAGACGGGACATATCCCGAGGGCACTATAAATTATCTCGTAGTCAAGAGGCTTGAAGAAATATCGGCGGCTCTCGAAAAGAAGAAGGAAAAGGAAGAAGATAAGGAGGAGAAAAAAAAGGAGAACGATACGGAAAATAAATGAAAAGGGTATTATGGTTTTTGGAAGCAGCGTTTTTTGCCGCTCTCTCATTTCCTGTTGCGGCGCTTCCGCATAAAATGGCATTAAAGGCCGGGGAAATCCTCGGCCTTTCGGTTTTTTATTTATGGGGAAGCAGGAGAAAGATCGCGATAGACAATATAGAAAAGGCAAAAGGCGAATGGCAAACGGCAAGAGGTAAAGAACAAAGCGCCTTTAGCCCCGAGCCCTTAGCCATTAGCCATCTTTCAGCCTATCGCCTTGCGAAAGAAACCTTCAAGAACCTCGGCAGGTCATTGTCAGAGGTGATTAAGATTTATTACGGCCTCGGCAAAGGAATTATAGACAGCGTGGAGATAAGGGGCGCTGATAATTATCATAAGGCAAAATCGAAGAATAAAGGCGTCCTGTTCATAACCGGACACTGCGGCAATTGGGAATTAAAGGCAATAACTTTCGGAGCTAAAATAGACACTATTACCAGCGTGGCACGAAAGCAGAATAATCCATATCTTAACGGCCTTGTCGAGAATGTGCGTGCAAAATACGACAATAGCGTGATTTATAAAAAAGGGGCGCTTAAAGGCATCGTCTCTGTATTGAGAAAAAATGGGAATGTAGGCATCCTGATGGATCAGTCAGTGCTGAAAGACGAAGGATATCTTATTGATTTCTTAGGCAGGCCGGCATGGGCGACAAAAATGCCTGCCCTTATCGCAAGGAGGACTGGCGCGGCAGTAGTGCCGGCTTTTTTGCACAGAGAGGGTGATAGACATGTGTCTACAATTTATCCTGAAGTTGAATTGTCAAATAATGAAGATGCCGAAAAGGCAGTAATCGAAGATACAAAGAAGTTTTCTGCATATATTGAAGACTATATAAAACAGCATCCCACAGAATGGCTTTGGATACACAGGAGATGGAAAAGAACCTGAAGATGCCGTCAATAAACGCCTGCGAAATCCAGCATGTTGGTAAAGGCGCGAGTTTTAGTCATGGAAATATAGAATTCAACATCAACGCATTTTGACTAACTAAGAATAAATTGTTAAACTATATTTAATTCGTTCAACCAAGGAGGAGGTTTCAATGTCTGTAGTTATCACTTCTCATAAGGGACAGGTCGTCATCCCTAAAAAGGAGAGAGAGAAGATAGGGTTAAAGCCCGGTTCAAAGGTAAGGGTTGAGGCTATAGATAACCACATCGAAATACATCTTATGCCTGAAGACCCGATTGAGTATCTATGCGGGATATTTGAGGGTTATCCCGGCTCATTAACACAGGCGTTGCTTAATGACCGGAAGGAGGATTCCTATCGTGAGGAAAAGAAATTTACTGGACTCTTTCGCCATACTCGCCCTTCTAAAAAAAGAAAATAATTATCAGGCTGTTCGTGAGATCTTAAAAGAGGCAAGGAACGGCGAAAGAGCGCTTATAATGAATCAGGTCAATGCAGGAGAGGTGTATTATGAGGTCTTAAAAAGAAACTTAACCGATGATTTTGATAAGTTCTGGAAGACATTCCTCATGCTGCCGATAGAGTTTATTGCCAATGACTTTGAACTTGTGATCGAAGCGGCAAAGATTAAGAGCAGATACGCCATATCTTATGCCGACTGCTTTGCTGTCGCTGCCGCAATAAAAGAAGATGCCGTCATAGTAACAGGAGATCCGGAATTCAAGAAGGTGGAGAAACTTGCAAGAGTCCAATGGCTTTAGAACAAGATTTCGCGCATTCTTTGCAATGCATAAATGGGGGACTAAAAATAGACATAGAAAATTGTTATTACTCTCAAACCCCCTCCCCTTAATCCCCTCCTCTACGAGTCATCGACCGTCAAGGGAGGGGAAACTTTTGGGAAGTTCTATCTCTATTTTTCGGTGGGGGAGTAGGTTAGGGTACAGGGATAATAACCTCAGAAAGTG
>JACREW010000054.1 GCA_016212685.1 Nitrospirota bacterium | reverse complement strand
TCTATATCGATCTGGATCATTGCCTTTATAGGAGGCAATCTTTTATACCAGCCTGAAGTGGGCCACTCATTAAAACTTGTGCCTATGGCGAGCATGACATCTACATCTTTCTCAATAATATATTCCTTTGCTATCGGTGAACCCGCAAATCCCAGGACACCCAGAGAGAGGGGATGTAGTTCATTGAAAACACTCTTTGCCTTAGGTGATGTGGCAACAGGAATGTCCATCATTTCTGCAAGCTCTAAAAGTTCTTTATCAGCCTTTGAAAGCACCGTTCCCCATCCTGCTATCATCACCGGTCTTTTTGCACTAAGAATAAGTCTTGCAGCTTTCTTCACCCCTTCTCTATCAAAAACCGCCGCCTGTCCAATAGTAATTCTTCCGCCTTTATCCGAAACTTCCCGCTTCATTATGTCGGTAGGCAGGTTCAGGTGAACAGGTCCGGTTCTTCCTGTCAGTGCCATCTTAACAGCCTTTGAAACCATTTCCTGTGTCCTTTTTTCATTTATTATCATATCGCTGTATTTTGTAATTCTTCTAAACATATTGACTATGCCGAGACTTTCATTTATGAACTCTTGCATAGCGCCCTTTCCAAATACAGATGTGGCAACCTGGCCGGTAAGGACGAGTAACGGGATGGAATCCGCATAGGAAGATGCAATGCCTGTAGTAAGATTAGTGGCGCCTGGGCCTGTTGTGCCAAAACATACTCCTATTTTGCCGCTCAGCCTCGCATATCCGTCTGCCATAAATGCAGCGCCTTCTTCGTGCTTTGTAACAATTACCTTTATCTTGCTTTTATAGAGGGCGTTATTAAGAGGCTCCAAGGCTCCGCCGGGTATGCCGAAAATGTATTCGACGCCATGATCCTCAAGACATTTAATTATAAGTTCTGCGGCAGTCATTGAAAAACAATATAGCATAAAGGGTCGGATATAGCAATAAGTCCGGGGTTTTTTGATATAATTAAAGCTCATCATGGTTTTGTGTGGAACCTTGAAGTGATAAAAATAGTTCCCTCCCCCTTGAGGGGGGAGGGTTAGGGTGGGGGTGTATAGGATTGACTAATAGGCTGGTCGATGCGGCCAAAACCCTTAGAAAAAGTCAAACGGATGCTGAAAAACTGCTATGGAAACATTTAAGGGCGAAACAGATGGAGGGGCTCAAATTCAGGAGGCAGCAGCCAATTGGAAATTATGTTATTGATTTTATATGCCTTGAGAAATCACTGGTGATAGAGGTGGATGGCGGGCAACATGCAGACAATAAGAAGGACGAAGAAAGAGACGCATGGCTCAAGTTAGAGGGCTTTAAGGTCTTAAGGTTCTGGAATAATGAGGTGCTAACTAATATGAAAGGCGTATTGGAAGTGATAAGAGAAAATTGTTTAAATCACCCTCCCCTAACCCCTCCCCTCAAGGGAGGGGACAGTATACAACCCTCTCCCCTTGCGGGAGAGGGAAAGGGTGAGGGGGCTTTATTTATGCCCACACAAAAACCCGAAGAACCATAATTAACAACAAATTTTTCATAAGGAGTCCTCAATGGAAATGAGAGCAGCAGGAATTGTAGGAACAGGTCTGTATGTGCCTGAAGAGGTAAGAACGAATGAATGGTTTCAACAGTTCGAATTATTGCCCTTCGATGAACTCTTCGATGATGCGAGAGTGCGGGAGAGGAGGGTTTGCGCTAAGGGTGAAAAGTCCTCGGATATCGAAACAAAGGCGCTGCTATCGGCCGTTGAAAATGCAGGCATTAGTATAGAAGATGTAGAGCTTATTCTCGACGGCCCTAACCTCCATGACCAGCCTCAGCCCGGCAACGCCGCGCTCGTGCAGTATAAATCAGGCGCGGAAAATGCCGCTGCAATAAATGTGGAGAGCGCATGCACATCTTTGCTTTCACAGATCACTATAGCGTGGTCGCTGATAGGGAGCGGCATGTACAATACCATAGCATGCATAGGCGCAACCAATTGGACGATAACTGCCGATTATACGGAAAAAAACTGCATGTTCGTGGGCGACGGAGCAGCAGCCTTAATAATGCAGCCTGTAGGCGCCGGTAAAGGAATATTAAGCACGCATCTCGAGACCGACGGAAGCTGTTACAGCGCTGTGGGCAGAAACTTCAGACTTCCAAGGGCGCTCATAGAGAATTATAAACCGGGCAATTATCTCGAAGGACCGAGGGAGAGGGTATATCTTTATATCGACCGCGGAGATGCCGGTATCGGAAAAATAAGGGAGCACGGACCTATAAAAATTCCTGAGGCGGCGCAAAAGGCGCTTGCAAAAGCAGGATATACTGAAAAAGACATAGATTTTTTAATAACGCATAACCCGGCCCCTGCTCTTGTTGATGCATGGCAGAAGGCGCTGAATGTCCCGCCGGAAAAGGCGCACATCACCTTTGAGAAATACGGCAATATGAGCGCTGCGAGTATCGGAGCCAATCTTCATGAAGCAGTTACGATGAGAAAAATAAAAGACGGCGATTTAGTTGTAATGTGCGGTCCGGGCGCAGGATTCCACTATTCGGCCGTTGTAATGAGATGGGGAAAGTAGCCTTTAAAACTTATAACTGATGCTTATCAAAGCGGAAATGCCTTCCCTCGGAAAATCATTGGGTATGAGTTTTGAAGAACCCGAGGTATCCGGGTCCCTGTATCTCTTGTCCAGCAGGTTATGCACCGCGCCTTTTATTTCAAGATTTTTATAAATATTTTTGGCAATAAGCGCTAAATCGACCGTCGTATACGAGGGGATCTTTCCCCTCGTATCTCCCGATGCCCTCGGCCTGGAGCCTGTCCATAGCACATCGATATGGGAAATCAGATACTTTGAAAGCCCGTGATTCAAACTGGCTGTTGCCCTCTGCGAAGGCACATCAACCAGTCTCTTTTTTGTATTAGAGTCCTTCGGCTCCTGATAGGTATAGCTCACTTTCCAGTAATTCGAGGGAGTATAGTTTCCTGTCAGCTCCATCTCTATACCCCTGACCCTCGCTCCTTCTTTGTTTGCGTATCTGGCAGGAGATACTGCCGCGTCCCTTATAATGAGGTCGTCGATCAAGTTTATGAAATAATCCATATCGACCCTGAAGCTATCCGTAAACCTGTAACCCAGAGCCGCTTCATAAGTCCGTATCTTTTCAGGCTTGAGATTTGGATTGCCTATAACAGTGGGATTATTGGCATTATATAATTCGAGAAAGTTCGGCGCCCTGAATGCCTGTCCGTAGAGGAGCTTCAGATCCGCCTTTTCCATAAAACCCCACACAATGCCTATTCTCGGATTAAAGGCATCTCCGAACTCGCTGTAATGATCGTATCTAACGCCTGCTGTAACATTGAGATTGTCCCTAATGTCCCATTCATCCTGAATAAATGCAGCCCATATCTCCCTTCTTGTATCCTTATTGAAGTTTGCCCATGATGTCACTTCCTGAAAAGAGCCGAGGGGAAGAAGGCTTGCTGTAGAAGTTCTCGGGTCATAGTTTGCGTAGAGCTTAACATCAAACTGCCTTATATTTTCATAGAGGCCGCCAAATATTAAATTATTGCCGTCAAACAACTCGTATTCAAACTGAAGTTCCGCGCCGAGTGTCCTGTTCTTCAGTAGCGGCGATGCAACTGCGCCGTCAGGAAAATTCCCTGCTGTTGATGTGAATCCTTCCGGGAAAAGTTCGACCTTTGCATCCTGCTCAAACTGATCAAAATACACCCTGAGACTCGAAGACAGGCTTTCTGTAATTGTTTGCTTATAACTCAGCTCATTCCAAAAATTTCTATATGTGATAAAATTTTCGTCCGTAAGGGCGTAGGCATTGCCGATGTATGCGCCCCTGTCTTTGCCTGCATACTGCCCCTTGAATGTCAAATTGCCGTAAGAAGCCTTTAAAAATATCTCGGTCTTTTCGAGATTGGCGTCTGTCCGCCCGGGCGCTGTTGTATACGTCTGTCCAGAAAATCTGTCTTTATCGATTACCAGTTTAGGGCCGCTTGTATTTAGATAATCGATGCTGCCTGATACCTTTAGTCTTTCATGGGAACTGCCTGCAAGGAGATTGAATTTCTTCGTGTCGAAACTTCCGCCGGTGGCCGATACATCCACACCCTTTATGTCATCAGCATCTTTGGTAACGATATTTATAACGGCAACAAATGCATTGGCGCCATAAAGGGCAGAGCAGGGACCTCTTACTACTTCTATCTGTTTTATATTTTCGACGGACAGGTCATTATAGATATTTGCGAGGGCGCTTCCCGTATAAGATTCGTTCAATCTATGTCCGTCTATCATAACCAATATCTTTTCGGATGTGGTTGTCCTTATGCCCCTGACCTCGAACATATACCTGCCGAACTCGTTTATGGATATTCCTATGCCCTGAACCATCTTCAATACATCCATGATATTCCGGGCGCCCATGTTCTTTATCTCATCCGAGGTTATGATGGTTGCGATTGCAGGCGCCTTTTTGAGCGGGATTGCGCGTTTTGTTGCCGTTACAAGATCCTTCTCCTCGAAAAACAGGAGAAGCTCTTCCCTCGTGGAATCATCCGTACGGGTCTGCGCAAGCTTTATTCTTTCGGGGAAAAGTTTATTTTGAATGTCCGACGCAGGACTGACGGACGGGATGCCTAAGATAAATATAAACAACACAAACCATGCCGCTCCCCTCATCAATCCTCCATATTAACACGTGCTTTAAAATATCACGAAATGAGAGAACTGTCAATCGTCTGCATGAATGCCTCCGGCAAGAAGTTTATAATATCGGAGGCGAGCATGGAATATTCGCCCATGCGCTCTGCGGCCAGATCTCCCGCAAGGCCGTGAAGATATACTCCCGACATGGAAGCGTATGTCGGATTCAACCCCTGTCCCAATAGAGACGCTATCACGCCCGTTAAGACATCCCCGGAGCCGGCAGTAGCCATGCCTGGATTGCCTGTAGTGTTTATAAACGCATTGCCATCCGGCCCGGCAACAATAGTTGGAACTCCTTTTAAGACGAGATATGTTCTCGTTTTTTCTGAAAAGGAGATAGCCGTATTAATTCTGTCTCTTTCTATTTGCTTTTGTTGCGCCGGGGACAGTCCCGATTCTACGACTCCGCTCCGCTCCGTCCGTAAATCCGGGACAGTCCCCTCTTCTGACTTCTGCTTGAGAAGCCTCGCCATCTCTCCCGCATGCGGCGTGATAACAATAGGCGACTTTGCCTTTCTTAAAAGACCTATTGCCCCTTTAGACATAACCCCCCTTTGCCCCCCCTTAACAAGGGGGGGATGGGGGGGTGCTATCGAATTTATCCCATCCGCATCTATCACCATCGGGACTGTGGATTTCTGAATAAGCTCGTTCATTATCTTTTCCGTATTGTTTGAAACCCCGATGCCCGGACCGATTGCAATAACATCCGCCTTTTGAGCGGCAAACGTAAGAATTTGATCTATTGCCTTCGATGAGAGCATCCCGCTTCCGTCATCCGCTAAAGGCAATGTCATCTCCTCCGTAACCCTGCCCTGAAACACATCCATCAGCAATTCGGGAACTCCGAGAGTAACAAGTCCTGCGCCGCTTCTGAGACACGCCTTTGCAGCCATCAATGCCGCTCCGGTCTTTCCCTTTGATCCCGCTATTATAAAGACATGGCCGTAATCGCCCTTATGGGAATATTTCGGCCTCGGGAGGATCGAACCGGCTATATGTTCTTTGCATGTGAGATTCGCTTTTATACTGCCGGATGCGAGAAGCCTTTCAGGGAATCCTATATCTTCGATAAAAAGCCTGCCTGTATATTCCGCGCCGGGATAAAGATAATGTCCGCGTTTAGGAAGTCCGAAGGTTACCGTGTAATTGGCCTTTACAGCTTCTCCTAATATTTCACCTGTGTCCGAAGAAACGCCCGACGGCATATCGACCGATATGACAGGAGCCTCCGAATTATTTATAAACTCAAAGATTCCGGCAAGATTCCCTTTCACGGGACGGCTTAGGCCTGTTCCGAATACTGCATCTATAATTACCGCGCTGTGAACATCCTTTGCATTAACGGCGCTGCGAAACTCTATAGGCATGCCTATCTTTTTCGCGATTTGATACTGCTTGTTACAATCGGGGCTGAGTTCATTCTTTTTAGCGCAAATCAAAACATGTACATTAAAACCCCGGCTGTAGAGATCACGCGCGGCAACAATGCCGTCGCCGCCGTTGTTGCCTCCGCCGCAGAGAACAATCACCTTCTTGCCTGGATAAAGCTCTTTCACCTTAGAGGCAACCGCAAGCCCTGCCCTTTCCATAAGGACTAATGACGGAATGCCGTAGTCCTCAATAGTAATCCTGTCGATCTCACGCATTTCCTGAGATGTAACGACTTTCACGGTTTCAATATTCTCTGCTGTTCTTGCAAGGTATTGCCTCCACATGCTTCATTAGGGAAGCCTTCTTCTTATGCGGCAGAAAGTTCGGGCAGTTTGAATTCTATCTTCTCGCCCATAATTTTGGATGCCTCTATAACTTCGATTCCGATAAGTTTTCCGTCCCTATCAAAGTCCGCATGAACGCCTTCTGTAACGGTAACAGTTTGTGCAGCCTTTGTAAGCGTATCTGCAAAGTATATGTATAACAGGTCCCTTTCAGGGTCAATCTCTATTCTCATAGCTCCTCCTTTCTTGCGAACTCTCTACCATACCGCGCTTTAGCAGTCAGCAAGACAAATTCGCCACGCTTATACTTATAATACACTGTTACCTCTTTTTCTTCAAAAAAATTCCCTTCCCAAGAGGCATTAAATGAGAACACCATTACTTTGCCGGAAGTGCCTTCTTTCGTGTCCTGTGCCTCCCTGCCGTTCATAAGGGTTTCCTGAATTTCCTGCAAAGAAATACCTCTTTAGAAACATTCTTGCCTTTATATGAGGATGAAGGTCAGATTCGTTTATCTTTTTCATTTACCTGCCTCAATGTTATCCTTCTGCATACTGAATGAACCTCTGCAACAGAAAGCACATCATCTCTAAAGTAGCGGCTTAAATCAGCAGGAGTTCTCAAATCCGCCTTACGACCCAAAATCTCCGAAAGCTCAATTTCCATTCCGGCAAGACGCAGCAATCCTACCGTCTGTCCCTGTTCAAATTCAACAAGCACATCAACATCGCTTTCTTGCGTAAAATGCTCGCTTATGACCGAGCCAAAGAAAGAAAGCCTGCGAATATGGCGCTTTCGGCAGAATTCTGCTATTCGCTCTTTTGGTATTTCTATATTTATTTTACTTGCCATAATTGCCTCCCAAAGCTGTCTGTTCTTATTTTACCTTTCAAGCATATTAATATTATAAATTTAGAGGTCAGGGATGTGCTTCTGTAAGCTTTGAAAGTGAATCTTTTATCTTTGCAAGAATGTACGGCTTCGCCTTGCCGAATGTTTTTATGACAATTGACTTATTAAGGGTATAAATTTTATCCACCCGTATCATACTCGTAACCTTCAATATGCCTGCCTCTAAATCATCGTTAGTCAGCTCAACTGAAAATTCTCGTGGTTCAATATTAGAGGTAAGGGCAACTACTACGATATCTTCATTAGACGCATTATATGCGTCGGAAGAAATAATGATGGCAGGTCGCTTTTTCTGAGAGGCCAAGTCTGTGAATGGTATAGGGATAAGGACAATGTCCCTCTGCCTAAGCATTGTTCCAGATAGCATCGTCTATTGGATTGTCCCAAAATTTCAAGCTGCTTTCTGCCGCCTGCAGCATCCCGGAAAATTCCTCATCTGGAAATATTATAACCTCAACTTTTGCTCCCTTTGGAAATGGGAGTTTTGGCAATTCAATTGTGCCGTTTTCCTTTACAACAGAATGATATTTAACTGCATTCATCATATGCCTCCTTTTGATTAGATTATAGCATAAGATGACAGTGAGATTTCAGCGGGTTACCTTATCTCCTCCCCTTGAGGTAAGGGGAGGATGGGAGGGGTTATTTTTTCAGCTATACTTGCTAAAACTACATTGCTATTTTGCAACACCTCGTTATTCCAGAACCTCATTACTTCAATTCCCTGCATTTTAAGATACTCCGCACGGGCAACATCATATTCCCGATTGTCGTCTTGAGCGTGCTGTCCTCCATCCAGTTCTATCGCAAGCTTCTTTTTGGGGCAATAGAAATCCAAAATATAAGGGCCTACACTATATTGCCTGAAAAATTTCAGGCCGAGAAACTGTTTGCTCCGCACATGTGTCCAGAAGATCTTTTCAGCTTCGGTTTGATTACATCTCAAGTCTTGCCTGCGCTGCTTTAGTATCGGAGCGTTTCGCACTGCTTTCATAACTCCCCCTAACCCCCTCTTATCCTAAGAGGGGGGATTACCTCACACCGTGGATTCCTCTCTTCCCCCTTGAACTGAACTAAGGGAGATTGAGGGGGTTACCTCCTCCCCTTGAGGTAAGGGGAGGCTGGGTGGGGTTAGGGTTTCAATCCGGTCTGCATATACCACGGCACTTCCGTCGGCTTCTGGAAGCCGCAGAGCTTATAGATATAATCGCTCACCTGTTCCGCCGTAAACGGCCTCATGAGAACGCCGCTCACCACCTTCGACTGAATGAGTTCCACAAGTTCTTCCTTTGCGGTCCCGGAAGATGCGATGAGAAGAATTTTAAGAGACTCATTTTTACCCTTTATCTCTTTCGCAAAATCAACGGTAGATTCATCCCCGATAACGGAATCGAGAATAAGCGTGCAGCAGTTTTCTATATCTCCAATAACCGCTTCAAGCTGCTTTGTGGTGTCGAAATATTTTGCCTTTACACTGCTTTCAAATTCCCTTAACGCCCAGCCGATGGGATGCACCAAATCTTTTTTCACGCATACCAGAACCAATTTCTTTGACATCTATCCTCCTCTAAAACGAATGTTCTTTTCCCGGAAATATGCCCTTCTCAATTTCTTCTTTATACTGTTTTACAGCCTTCAAAGCGTCTTTTTTAAGATCGGCATACCTCTTTACGAATTTAGGCGTAAACCTTTCGAATAACCCTATAACGTCGTGCAGCACCAAAACCTGCCCGTCGCAGTGGACGCCCGCGCCGATGCCTATGGTCGGGATCGACATTTTTTTTGTTATCTGTTCCGCAAGCTTCGCGGGTATGGCTTCAAGAAGCAGGGAAAACGCGCCCGCCTCCTGAAGTATCTTTGCGTCCTCAATAAGCCTTTTTGCGGCATTCTCGGTCCTGCCTTGAATCTTATAACCGCCCATCCTGTGAATGGCCTGCGGGGTAAGTCCTATATGAGCCATTACCGGAATCTCAGCCTTTGTCATCGCCTCTATTTTTTCCGCCGTCTCTCTGCCGCCTTCTATCTTCACCGCCTGCGCGCCCGCTTCTTTAATAAAGCGTCCCGCGTTCCTTACCGCATCCTCAACGCTCACCTGATATGAAAGATACGGCATATCGCCTACAACCATCGCGCTCTTTGCCGCTCTCGAAACCATCTTTGCGTGATATATCATTTCATCCATAGTTACCGGAAGGGTATTTTCGAGCCCTTGAACGACCATTCCGAGCGAATCTCCGACGAGAATGGCGTCTATCCCTGCCTCATCCACTATCCTCGCAAAGGGATAATCATAGGCGGTGAGCATGGTGATCTTCCGCCCCTCCTGTTTCTTTTTCAAAAAATCATTAATTGTTATCTTCTGTTTTTC
>JACREW010000003.1 GCA_016212685.1 Nitrospirota bacterium | reverse complement strand
TATGACTCCCGACAGCCTGTAATAAAAAATCATGAATATAACAACTAATATCGTGCCTGCAATGCCAGCCATTTTTCCGGCCTCGATAGAATCCCTTCCGAGCGAAGGCCCTACCGTAACGTTTTGGAGCGTTTTAACCGGAGCAGGCAGCGCGCCTGCCCGCAGCACTATGGCGAGGTCTTTTGCCTCTTCCATAGCAAAACTCCCGGTTATCTGAGCATCGCCGCCGCTTATCCTCTCCTGTATTACGGGCGCGGAATAGACATTATTGTCCAGTATTATGGCAAGCCGCTTCTTTACGTTCTGCGCCGTTATATCCTCAAATATCTTCGCCCCGGCGCTGCTGAACTTAATCGAGACATACGGTTCGCTGAACCTCTCGTCTATGCTTACCCTCGCTTCGGTCAAAAGGTCTCCGGTAAGCAATGTCTCCTTTTTAAGGAGAACCGGTTTTTTTGTAACAACGCCCGTCTCCTTATTCACAACCCTCTGGAATAATATTTCATCCCCTTCGGGAATCCTGTTTTTGAATTTATCGAGAAGCTGTGTTTCTTCCTCCGGCATGATGGAGGGAGGCATCTCTGCCGCAAGAGGCGATTCGTCGTCAACTATCTTGAACGCAAGCTGCGCCGTCTTACCGATTATCTCTACCGCCCGTTTCGGGTCTTTTACTCCGGGCAACTGCACAACGATCTCGTTTTCAGCCTGTCTGTGAATGGTAGGCTCCGCAACGCCGAATTGGTCTATGCGGTTCCTAATGACCTCCAGCACCTGATCGGTTGCCGTGTCTTTAATGCGCTGTTTTTCTTTCTCGGATATTTTATATTTCAAAGCATCTTTGGCGTCTGCCAGCGTCAATATAGGATACGCCTCTTCTATCGCCTTCCTTATATCTATGCTTTTGGCATCCATATTTGAAGGCGTCACAACCACAAACATCCCGTCCTTTTTGACGCTCGCATGGATCTTTTTCTTTTCGAGTACGCCGCTTAAGGAAGACGCAATCCTTTCCGTAGCGATCTCGACGGCCTTCTCGCCCTCGACCTCAAAGACAAGATGAAGTCCGCCCTGAAGGTCGAGGCCCATGACTATTCCCTTATTGGGCATAGTTTTTTTCCACCACCCGGGCATGCCCTGAAAGAGCGGGGTGTTAGGCAAAAAGAAAACTACGGCAATAACTACAGTGAGGGCTATAAGGACAATCCTCCACAACACGCCTTTTTTCATCTATGTAACATCCTCCGATTAATCTTCGTCCGACGCCGCTCTTACGGCGGCAATATAGCCTTTTCCGAATTTAACCTTCACGTTTTCGGCGATTTTCAAAATAACCGTGTTATTGCCTACGCTGTCAACGACTCCGTAAATGCCGCCTCCGGTTATCACCTTATCGCCCTTCTTAACATTGTCGAGCATCTGCTTATGCTCCTTCGCCTTTTTCTGCTGCGGCCTGATGAGAAGAAAATAAAAGACCACAAAGATCAGTATCAACGGCAGAAGACTCGCGATCATCCCCTGAGCGCCGCCCGACTGTCCTCCCTGCGGAGCAGGTCCCATGGCATACGCCTCTGTAACGGCAAAATTCAATAATTCCAACATCCGACACCTCCGGTAATCTCTAAACTTTTAGCTTATATACTAACAACCTTACGCAAAAATCGCAAGGTTTTTGGAAGTTTCGTGCTTGACAAAGACAAACGCTCTCATGCAAATTTAACGATGGATAAGCCGGCAAATAAAAACGGCGGCAAAAAAGGTTTGCTGGTATTTATCTGCTTATTGGCGATACTTTTTTTCTCGGTCGATCTAATAACCGAATTAGGCGTTGCAGACGGAGTGCTTTATGTATCGGTAGTATTCCTTTCTATAAACCTCCACCGGCGGCAATATATATTGGTCTTCGCGGCTGTTAGTTCAATACTTACCGTTTTAGGTTTTCTTCTTTCTCCCGCCGGAGGAGAGATGTGGAAAGTAATTGCCAACCGGCTGCTTGCTTTCTATGCCATCTGGGTCACGGCTATACTCGCATTACAGCGCAAAAAAATCGAAGAAGAACGCGAGAAAGTCATCGATGATCTCCGGGAAGCGAATTCGAAGATTAAAATTTTAAGCGGACTGCTTCCAATCTGCTCTTCCTGTAAAAAGATACGCGATGATAAAGGGTATTGGAATCAGATTGAAGTTTATATCCATGACCATTCGGAGGCAGAGTTCAGCCACGGGATATGTCCGGATTGCGCAAAAAAATTATACCCTGAATATTTCACGGATAAAGAAAAACCCGGCTAACAGCAGAAAAGTTCCCTTAAATATTTATCGAAAAGTTCAAGCCCTTTTTTGTGATTATCCGTTAAATCATAATCGATCTTGTTCCAATAAGAGACAATCTCATCCTCATTCATGAATGCCTTCATAGGCGAATGCCCGGCGATTTCCGGAAGCTTCTTTAAGGCAATCTCTTTCACCTTGTTCAGGTCTTTTACGAATTTATTCAACAGTTCCTCTTTGTCGTGAAGTTCTTCCCTCGCGATCCAGAGCGCAAAAACAAAAGGCAGCCCTGTTTTTTTATACCACAGTTCGCCGAGGTCGTAAATAAACAGGCTATGGGCTATAGGCGATAGGCTATAGGCTG
>JACREW010000053.1 GCA_016212685.1 Nitrospirota bacterium | reverse complement strand
TTCGACATAATCCATTGTCTGCGTAGCAATTCCGGATACCCGTTGAAGTATATTCAACGAAATCCTCTCCCCGGCAAGAAGACTCCTCGCATTGCCGGAGATTTCAGCTATAACCTCTCCTCTTTTAACGGCAGACCCCTCAGAAATCAATGCTTGCACAGTAACGGCATTATCTATCGCATCGAAAACTTCTTTTACAAACGGCATGCCTGCAAGGACAAAATCTTCCTTTGCAGAAATCCGGGCCTTTGCCGCCGACTCTTCAGGCACGACTAAAAAAGATGTTATGTCTCCGTGCCCTATATCCTCAAGCAGCGCAAGACGGATTGTTTCTTTCAATAGTTCGTTAATCATCATTTATTTTCACATCACTCCACCACTCCATTACTCCATTGTTACCTTCTCTTAAAAATTGAAATCAATCCTAATATCCCCCCTGCTACGGCTCCGAGCGCAAGCGCCGAACGCCAATCGAGGAGAGTTGTCACATTGCCGTTTACGTTCCTGCCTATCATCAGGATAGAAGTGCTGTTATTGGAATTTATTTCCTTCGCCGCCATAACCCCTACAGCGCTTTTATTAACAACCGTTTCATCGGCGGACACGGAGACCGGAGAACACGAAAAGTTCAGGTTTGTGGTGTTCCCTGCTGCAAGAATCGCGACACTCTGATTTAAAGAAATGTTTGCTCCTCTCATTAAAACAGCTGCCCCCTGCGTGACCTCGATACGTTCGCCGTCAATGCTCAGCGCGCCGACCTGCTGCAATTCGATATGACCGCCCTCCGCAGACCTGATGGTGCTCTGCTTTATGTTCATGAACTCAGCCTCGACCATATCGATGTCTTTTCCTTCGATCTCTATAACTTCCTTTTCCATTGTCTTACCCCTCCTTCTTAGCGTTATTGCGTTTATCGGGTTATAGCGCTATGATTATTCGTTTCATCTTACACCATAACGCTCACCGTAATAAACGCTATATCACCGCATTTAATATTTTTATGTTCTCCTCTATCTTCTCCTTTTTATGAGCAAAATCGTCGAATTTAGCCCTTTCTTTTTCAACTATAGACTTAGGGGCGTTCTTCAAAAAATCTTCATTCGAGAGTTTTTTATTGAGCATTGCCATCCCATCGTCTATCTTCGATTTGTCTTTCAAAAGCCTTTTTATTTCGGTTTTTACATCGAGCAAGCCTTCTATAGGTATATATATCTCCATCTTATCCTTAACGGAAACCGCAGAGCCTTTCAGCCTTTTAACGTCCGCTCCTATATTTATATCCTTGCATCGCGTCAATTTCATTATAGCAGCCATATTGCTTTGCAGTATATCTTTCACCTCTTTCGACCCTGTTTTTATGTCGGCTTTAATTTCGAGGGACGGGGCGATATTCAATTCACCGCGTATGCTCCTTATGCCTGTGACCGCATTTATTATATAATCCATTTTTTCTTCGGCGTCCGGATATTTCGGCAATTTCGAAGGATATTGCGATATCATAATGCTTTCGCTATAGCCGAATACGCTGGTCCACAATTCCTCTGTGACATGCGGGATGAACGGATGAAGAATTTGGATTGTCTTTTCGAGAACAAAAAATAAACAGTCTATAACCTCTGCCTTTTCCTTATCGCCTCCATGATACAGCGCCGGCTTTGTAAATTCTATATACCAATCGCAGAATTCATGCCATACGAAATGATATATGCCGTTTGCAGCATCGTTGAATCTGTAGTTTTCAAGATTCCTGTTTACCTCATCGGCGGCAAAGGCGAGCCTGCTCAATATCCACCTTTCGGGTAAGGTTGACGGCTGACGATTTACGGCTGACGGCTGACGGCCCTGAGATACTATGAATTTCGTCGCGTTCCAAAGCTTATTGATAAAATGCCTGTACCCTTCGACCCTTTCCTCCGAGAATCTCACATCCCTTCCCTGAGCGGCGAACGCCGCAAGGGTGAACCTGAACGCATCCGCGCCGTATTTGTCTATCATCAATAAGGGGTCTATTACATTACCCTTGGACTTGCTCATCTTCTGCCCCTTTGAATCTCTTACAAGGGCATGAATATAAACATCCCTGAAAGGCGCCTCATTCATAAACTTAAGCCCCATCATTATCATGCGGGCGACCCAGAAAAAGAGTATATCGAATCCGGTAACGAGAACGCTTGTCGGATAAAATGTCTTTAAATCATCGGTCTTTTCAGGCCATCCGAGTGTGGAAAACGGCCACAACGCCGATGAAAACCATGTGTCGAGCACATCAGGATCCCTTATTATATTTTTGCTGCCGCACTCGGGGCATCCCTTTAAATCCAAATCCCCCCTACCCCCCTTTTCTAAAGGGGGGATTAAGGGTTTAACGCTTTTCGCTATCCTTATGATTTTTGAATTCTTGATTATCTCTTCGTGGCTCAACCCCGATTTTTTCAGTTCCGAGTATACCCCGCCGGCGAACGCATTTACCCCCCCCTCACCCCCCCTTAATAAGGGGGGGATAGGGGGGGTAACGGGTTCAAAGAATATGTGTTCGATCAATTCACCCTGAGGCGGAGTGCCGTTGTCGCCCTTACAATCGGGACAGTACCATACCGGAATCCTATGCCCCCACCATATCTGGCGGGAGATGCACCAATCCTTTATGTCTCTCATCCACGCAAAATAGTTATTCTCCCACGAGCCGGGGATTAGTCTTATCCTTTTATCTTGCACTGCCTTGACGGCCTCCGATGCGAGAGGCTCTATCTTCACATACCACTGGATAGTAAGCAGGGGCTCGATTATGGTTTTACACCGGTAGCAATGTCCGACGGAATGTTTGTATTTTTCATCGCCTTCCATTAAACCGAGTTCATTCAGATCATCTATTATTTTTTTTCTGCAATGATACCTGTCAAGACCGCTGTAACGCTCGCCCGCATCGGCAGACATGCGGCCGTCTTCCGAAATTACGCCGACAGATCTGAGATTGTGACGCTTGCCTATTGCCTCATCGTTGAAATCGTGCGCGGGAGTTACTTTAACCGCGCCTGTTCCAAAGGCGGGGTCCACCGCATCGTCGGCGATAATCGGTATCTCCCTGCCTGTCAGGGGCAGAGCGAGCGCCCTGCCAATAAGGTTTTTATACCTGTCATCTTCCGGATGAACCGCAACCGCGGTATCGCCGAGCATGGTTTCCGGCCTTGTGGTGGCGACAGTAATATACCCCCCCTCTGTCCCCCCCTTAACAAGGGGGGGAGTTGGGGGGGTAAGGGGATATTTCATGTGATAAAGCTTGCCCTCTATTTCCTCGTATTCCACTTCAAGGTCTGACAACGCCGTATGACATCGTGGACACCAATTGATTAAGCGATTGTCCCTATAAACCAGTCCTTCCTCGAAGAGCCGTACAAAGACCTCTCTTACCGCCTTTGATAAGCCTTCATCAAGCGTGAATCTTTCCCTCGACCAGTCGCATGACGAGCCGAGCTTCTTAAGCTGGTGTATTATCCTGCCGCCGTATTCTGCCTTCCATTTCCAGACCCTTTCTATAAATGCATCCCTGCCCAGTTTATGCCTGTCGATCCCTTCTTTTGAAAGTTCCCTCTCCACCACATTCTGCGTAGCGATCCCCGCATGATCTGTTCCGGGAAGCCATAATACTTTGAAACCCGACATCCTCTTCCATCGTGACAGGATATCCTGAATTGCGGCATTGAGCGCGTGTCCCATATGAAGGGAACCGGTAACATTGGGCGGCGGTATGACTATGCAGAAAGGCGCTCCGGTCGCATTCGGATCGGGCTTGAAATATCCGCCGTTCTCCCAAACGGCATACCACTTGTCTTCTATATCTTCCGGACTATAGCTCTTTTTCAATTCTGTCATAATTTTAAAAGGTAATAGGCGATAGGCTGTAGGCTATGGCTAATAGGCAAGACTGTCGGGCTATAAGCTTTTCCTATCGCCTATTGCCTATGGCCCAATTTCTGAAGTTATCTTTTCTATCTCTTTTTTTATTATAGTTTCGGCAATCTCCGGAACGATTCTCTTGATCGCGGCGTCAATCTCGCCCCTCAAGGACTGGAGCATATCTTTGACCAACTCCCTTGTGACATTCTCAATAATTTCAGGCGCGATGGTTGATACCGTAGCTTCAATGGAATTCTTTGTCATTAAA
The DNA here is from genome assembly GCA_016212685.1 of Nitrospirota bacterium. Taxonomy (GTDB): domain Bacteria; phylum Nitrospirota; class Thermodesulfovibrionia; order Thermodesulfovibrionales; family Dissulfurispiraceae; genus GWB2-47-37. The sequence continues at coordinate 10,020 of JACREW010000053.1, read as the reverse complement.
GAAACTTCCGGAATCGCTTCACCGGTTATCCTCTCATGGGTATGCTGCTCCTGCATAACGGTAATTTCTTCTCTATGAGTCGAGTCTACTACCGGCTGCGGCATCTCCAAAGGCGTACCCGGCATTTCCTGCGGAGGTTCTTCCTCCGTCTTCATTGCCTCTGCAAGTTCCACCTCAAAATCCTTCGCTTCCGGGGACAGGCCAGTTTTTGCCTCATATCCCTCATCTGTCATAATCTGCTCTTCTGGTTTTTCCTCTGCCGCGGGTATCTCTTCATCCCATCTTACTTCCTCAGCGGGAATGGAAGAGTCAGGAACAGCTTCCACAGCGGCCTCCGGTATGTTCCCGGCAGATGCCTGCTCCTCTTCGTATGTCATTTCTTCGCTATCTTCCTTTTTTGACGGCTCAAACCCTACAAGCAGCGCCTTTACTTTACTTATCAGTTCCTGAGATTCAAAGGGCTTGATGATAAAATCGTCGGCAAAAACAGACTTCGCATATTCTTCATCGAACGGTTCAAAAGCGCCCGCGAGAAGGATTACAGGTATTTGAGCGGTTGCCATATTGTTCTTGATTTTTTCGCAGAGTTGGTAGCCGTTGAGCTTAGGCATCTCTATATCCGCGAGTACTATATTTGGAACAAAAGATTCCATCGCTCTAAGGGCCTGTTCTCCGTCGTTAAGCGCCCTTATTTCAAACCCTTCGGGTGCAAGAACAAGTTCAACAACCTTCTGGATAGTAAGGCTGTCATCGGCAAGCAATAATTTGTAGGGCATATTACCTCGTTACATAGTTATATATAACAATATTAAAGATGCTATAACTCTATAATGCAACAGTTTTATTTGTCAAGACCATGGACCATAATCAGACCATAATCAGTAATCAAGGCATGAAAGGCACGGCTTCAAAGCCTTTACAAGCGCCGTTTAACGTTTCTATCAAAGATATTTTACGCATCACTACAAACAGAATCTGCCGATGCGGATGACGGGAAAGAGTATGATAGTTCTAAATTCCGTCAGTAAAGGCTTTTCCGCCATACCTTTCATGCCGTTTCAATGTTTGACTACGGATTACGGCATCTTTATATTGCGGAAATTCGGAAATTCTGCTATGCTGATAATAAGGAGGGAAACGTTATGAAAGAAACACTTGTTGTCAGCAGCAGGGGTCAGGTTACTTTACCTGCGGCATTGCGAAAGCGGGCAGGCATAAAAGAAGGCAGCATGGTAATTATCGAGGACCGCGGGAACGAATTGGTGCTCAAGCCTGCCGCAGTGATCGAGATCGAGATGTATTCCGACAGGCAGATCGCCGAATGGGATGACGCCGACCGGCTTACGGCAACCGAAAAAAACGCTGTCATTAAAAAAGTTAAAACAAAACAGTGAAGCGATTGTTCCTTGACGCCAACGTGCTTTTTACCGCGGCGCACAACCCGGACGGCAAGGCATATTTGATTATCTCGCTCGGCATTAAGGGGGCGTGGGAGGTTTATACCAGCGGTTTTGCCGTTGAAGAAGCGCGGCGCAATCTCGCGGTGAAGTATCCTTCCGCACAAAAAATATTCAATGAATTCATTTCAGCGATAACCGTAGTTTCCGAATTCCCTGATGCTCTTTATCCTCCCGGTCTGAATGAAAAAGACAGGCCTATTTTCCAAGCCGCCCATGCCTGCGGAGCATCGCACCTAATAACAGGCGACCTCGTCCATTTCGGATCGTTTATGAATGCTCAAGCATCAGATAAGGAAAGTTATGAAGAAACCTATGGGATAATCGTTCAAACGCCGTCCATGTTTCTGAATTCCTTATAGCGAAAACCTGTTCCCTGCTTATGACTGAAGATGACCCTCCCCCCCGTTCCAATGCGGTCAAGGGCGCATTAAAACTTGCCAAGGATTTCATCGCTAAACTAAAGTAGCTGCCGAACCTGCCCCCCTCAAAGACTTGAGCAGAGTCAATTTACAAATAACGAGAACCGTACCTTTTATTTACGTTCGGCTTCTGCCTGCTTGCTTGTCAAGCTTCTCCCAATAAGATATACTGTATTCATGACCGGCAAACGGCGGCTTAATGAAAAGAAATTTCCGTTTTGGGAGGTACTGCCTGACAACGGAAGAAAATATTTCTTTGAGATTCAGGGGCATCACGGTTGGAAGGCTCGCTATATTAAAGAGGTAAATGCTAAAGAAGAAACGCTCAGGTTTTATCAGGAAATATACGACAGCAATGGAGCGCTGGTAGAAGCTCATGATAAGTTCCCTGAGGATAAGGGACACAAAAAGATTAAGGAGGATAAACAATGATGGTAACAAAAAAGATACTCGCTGAAATGCTTATGAAATACATTAACAGGGATATTCCCCTCTCCGGTCTGGTGGACTGGGCTGAGAACATGATTATGACGGCTGATTTTGATGCGAGTGGGTTTGAACTCATAAGGGACATCGTCGGGCGCTTAGGGCTTGCGGATGTCAGGGAATTCGGCCTTTCATGGGATGACTGTTATGATTACCTGCGCGAACTCGGTTATGAAGTAAAAATGGAACTGCTGGAGACCGCCTAATTAAGGGCGCGTTAAAACTGGCCAAGAATTTCATCGCTAAACTAAAGTAGCTGCCGAACCTGTCTCCCTCAAAAACTTGAGCAGAGCCAATTTACAAATAACGGGAACCGTCCAATTTAATTCTTAATGTTTTGCAAATTTCAATAGGCTATCTACATTATGCTTAAAATTATCTTTATATGTTTTTGTATAGTCAGAGGAGTACGTACACACGCCTTTCTCATGAGACCTTCCGCTAATCGGAATGTAATCAAAATAATTTTCCTTGTTATATTGCTGCCAAACATTGTCGAAGCGTTTTCTATCGACCCATCCCAAATGACCTCTAAACTCAGCTACAGCGACTTCAAGTTTGGGGAACTTGTCTTGTAGTATATTAATGATTTCCAAATTGTTGGATGGCCATTTCGCAGGAGACGGATAGAGTCCTTCAAGTTCTTTCAATATGGTACTACGGAATTTATCAGAAGCGGTAGCAAATCTATTTCTTCTATTATTCAAACCGACAAGATATGCACTGACAGCAGACATGATAAGAGCAGCAGCTATAATCCACCTGTTGGTTTCGATAATAATGCACAAAGCGTCCATCAATTCGCCCTCGGATTATGGATATGCAAGGGTATCGGTGCAAGGGTATCGGTGCAAGGGTATCGGGGTCATGCAAGGGTATCGGGGTCAGGTTTGATTTTATGAATTTAGCCGCTGCAAGAAAACTTGAAATCCCGCAATCCAACATCACCCTTCCCCCACATCCCTCATCTATAACTTAACATCACCGCTTGTCAAGATTTTTTCTTGCTCCTGTAATCCTCGATGGCCTTTTTAAGCGCATCGGCGCCCAGATTGGAACAGTGCATCTTCTGCGGCGGCAGCCCTCCGAGTTCGCCGGCAACCGCCTCCTTTGAGATGGTCAATGCCTCATCGAGCGTCTTGCCCTTGACCATTTCGGTTATCATGCTGCTCACGGCAATTGCCGCGCCGCACCCGAAGGTCCTGAATTTTGCGTCTACGATCACGTCATTTTCGACCTTTATAAACAACTGCATGGCGTCTCCGCAGGTCGGATTGCCTTCCATGCCCATGCCGTCGGCATCCTGAATTTCTCCGACGTTCCTCGGGTTCATAAAGTGATCCATAACTTTAGGGGAATACATATAACCGACACCTCCTCTTAATTTTCAGCCTGTATAACATTTTTCGCCTTCTCCGTGTCCTTCAAATCCCTTACCCCATCCCTTTGCAAACGGAGACATTTCCCTCAGCCTGTTAATTATCGGCGGAAACTCTCCGAGCAAATAATCCACATCTTCCCCGGTATTGCCCGCTCCGAGGCTGAATACTATAGAACCCTGCGCGAGGGCTGTAGGAACTCCAAGCGACAATAAGACCGGCGATGACTTCAACGCCTTTGACGAGCAGGCGGAACCGCTTGCCGCGTATATGCCCTTCATGGAAAGCATTAACAGCATCGCCTCTCCTTCGATAAATTCTACGACAAAGCTCGCATGGTGGGGCAATCTTTTTTCGGGATGTCCCGTAAGATATGCATTCGGCATTTTTAGCACGCCCTCTATTATTCTGTCCCTCAGTTTTTTGGAGTGTTCCATTCTCTTGTCCAACTCGTTCTTTGCAAGCTCTGCAGCCTTTCCCATGCCGACTATGGCGGGAACATTCTCGGTGCCCGCCCTTCTGCCTCCTTCCTGAATGCCTCCGTAAACAAGGGGGACTATCCTCAGTCCCTCCCTCACATAGAGTGCGCCCGCGCCTTTAGGACCGTAAAACTGGTGCGCTGCCATGCTCAAAAGATCGACTCCGAGATCATTGACGTCAACCGGAATATTTCCGACCGTTGCAACGCCGTCAGCGTGAAACACGATATTATTTTCTTTTGCTGTTTTTGCTATCTCTTTTATGGGCTCTATCGTGCCTATCTCGCTGCTCGCGTGTGTTATGGAAATAAGGACGGTCTCTTTTGTAATAGAGCTTTTAACCGTATCGGGATCTACAAGACCGTGTTTACCGACAGGCAGATACGTTACGACAAACCCGTTTTTTTCAAGGAATCTGGCGGAATTGAGGATGGAATGATGCTCTACCTTAGATACAATCACGTGCTTGCCGTGGTTCTGCTTGGCAAGGGCTATTCCTCTGAGGGCAAAGTTATTCGCTTCCGCTCCGCTTGCGGTAAAAACGACTGCGGACGGTTTAGCGTTTATCAGGGAAGCGACTTCCGATCTCGCCTTTTCAATTGCGTCACGAGCCCTCATTCCAAGGTCATATACGCTCAAGGGATTGCCGAAATCTTCCTTGAAATACGGCATCATTGCGTTCAGCACTTCCGGATCAAGCGGATTGGTTGCAACGTGGTCAAAATAACATTTAGTCATTGTCTGCTCCTTTCTTTTAGCCTATTGCCCATTGCCTGCCTTTCTCACATAAAACTTGTAATAATCCTCGTCTTCGTCCATTCCGATAAATTCATTGCCGGTCCTTATGCACCACTGCGGTATATCTTCGAGGGCGCCGTCGTAATCGGTCAGTATCTCGAGCACCTGTCCCTTTTCGAGACTCCTTACCATCTCGTCGAGTTTCAGAAGATGCATAGGGCACATCATATATACAATATCTGCGGTTATATCCGCCTTTACGCCGTGAACGAATTTCATAAATACAGTTTAAGGCTGCGACTGCGGCTTCAGCCTGATGGACCTCCGCATCTCCTTCTTAGCCATACCTCCTAACGCATAAAAGTCTCCTGCCATCAAATTCTTAAGCGTTATGGTTTTAAGAAATGCCTCCACCTGCTCTCCCAAGGCCTTCCACAGCAGATGGGTTACGCAGCTATCGATACGCACGCATCCGCCTTCGGGATCAAGGCATGATGTAAGCGCTACAGGACCCTCCAGTTCGTTTAAAATGGAAGCTATGCTTATCTTATCGGCGCTCCGGTTCAGCACATAGCCGCCGCCGGGCCCTCTTATGCTCTTGATTAGTCCGGCCTTCCTGAGCTTATTGAGTATCTGTTCAAGGTAGGCGACAGAGACATCCTGCCTTTCAGAAATCTCTTTAATCGTTACGGGAGTTTCAGGATACCCTCTCGCTATTTCGTACATAGCCCTTACGCCGTATTGTCCTTTTGTCGATAATCTCAGCATGAGAATATGCTATAAAACCCTACTGTTTTTGTCAAGTATTATTTAAAAAAAACAGGCGATAGGTCATGGGCTATAGGCTATAGGTTCCTGTCTTTTTTTACCCATTGCCCATTGCCTCGTGCCTATCACCATCTTCTACTTTGCTGCATATCTCGTAGACAGAGAGCGCAAGGGTCAATTAATCATTGAATATCAATCGAGCGAAATGAACTATCAGCAGACTCTCTATAAGCGTCCGTAAACAGTTTCGCTAAAACCCGTATTCCTTCCATCTCTTATCAACAAGCTTTTTAATCTCCTCTGACATGTAAATCTCATCAGGCCATTCGCGCGTCATGCCCTCTTCCCTCGTCTTTCTTGTTGCGTCGATTCCCATTTTTGAGCCGTATCTCGGGAAATTCGCTGCGTGATCCAAATCATCGAGCGGGCCTTCGGCAATAACAACATCCCTCTTCCAGTCGACATTATTTAAAACTCTCCATGCAGTATATGAGATATTCTGGACATCCACATCGTCGTCAACAATAATCAGGAGCTTGGCGAACATCATCTGACCCTTGCCCCATAATCCGTGAATGATCTTTTTGGCGTGGCCGGGATAACTCTTTTTAATGGACAACAGCGCGCAGTTATGGAACACGCCCTCCATAGGAAGGTTCATGTCCTTTATTTCAGGGAATTCGAGCCTTATCAACGGCAGGAATATACGCTCCGTAGCCTTCCCCATATAGCAGTCTTCCATCGGAGGCTTGCCGACAATGGTTGCGGGATATATCATATCCTTCCTATGGGTGATGCAGGTCGCATGGAAAACAGGGTAATCATCAGCCGCAGAATAAAATCCTGTATGGTCTCCGAACGGACCTTCTATCCTCATCTCACCAGGTTCAAGATAACCTTCGATTACAAGCTCGCTGTTCGCGGGAACTTCAATATCGGATGTGATGCATTTTACCATCTCAACAGGCTCTTTTTTTAAAAACCCGGCAAAGAGCATTTCGTCCACGGCCTCCGGCAAAGGAGCGCTCGATGCATAGATTACCGCCGGGTCGCTGCCGACCGCTATTGCGGCAGGCATTCTTTGATTCAGCTTTTTGTATTTGTCGTAATGCCGGGCCCCGTCTTTATGTATGTGCCAGTGCATTCCTGTGGTTGTTTTGTCGTAAATATGTATCCTGTACATGCCGCAGTTCGGACGGCCTGTTTCAGGGTCTTTTGTAAAGACCATCGGCAGGGTGATAAACCTGCCATCTTCAACAGTCCACTCTCCGTTTCCCCGTTTCTCCGTTTCTCCATGCCCTTGTTTTCCATCGCCCGGCCAGCATTTAATGATAGGGAACTTGGAAAGATCGGGATTATCCTTTTCAATTACTTCCTGACACGGTGCGTCTTTAACCGCCTTGGGAAGCCATTTCGACATTTCAAAAAGTTTCGGCAGCATAGCCAGCTTTTCCATCAGCGTCTTCGGCGGAGCCTGATTCAGCAAGTCCTCTATGCGCTTGCCGACATCGTCAAGATTATCTATCTCAAGAGAAAGGCACATCCTCTCGAACGAGCCGAATATGTTTGTAACAACCGGATATTGAGAGCCTTTTACTTTCTCGAAATAGAGAGCCTTGCCTCCGCCGGGGCTTTTACACATCCTGTCTGTGATCTCCGCAATCTCGAGAATCGGATCAACCTCGGCCTTAATCCTGTGAAGAAATCCCTTTTTTTCAAGGGCTGAAATAAACTCTCTTAAATCCTTATATGCCATTACATTATCTCTAACGCCGAAAAGAAATAGGCTATCTCAAATGCCGCTGTTTCAGGGGCGTCGGAGCCGTGCACAGCGTTCCTCTCGACGTTTTCCGCAAAGTCCTTTCTGATTGTTCCGGGAGCCGCGTTTGCAGGATTGGTCGCTCCCATTATCTCCCTGTTCTTCAGGATAGCATTTTCGCCTTCGAGTATCATCACAACGACAGGCCCCTCAGACATGAAATTCGTAAGGTCGTTATAAAAAGGCCTCTCTTTATGCACAACATAAAAGCCCTTCGCCTCTTCCTTTGTCATCCATATCTTTTTCATCGCGGCAATCCTCAGGCCGTTCTTTTCGAACCTGCCGATTATCTCTCCAATCACATTCTTTTTCACCGCATTCGGCTTAATGATTGATAATGTCCTCTCCATCAAAACCCTCCTCTATATATTTTTAAGATATTCTTATCTCAGATTGACGGCTGGTGTGCTGAAAAGCCTTTAGTAGCGATACCATAGAGGCGAACCCTCCCGCCATTTAAAGGCACTTTCAGTATCACCTATACATTCAACCGTTTTAACAGCCATTTAATAAACTTTATCGCATTAGTAAAGGCTTTGAGGCATACCTGCCGTCATAAAATACGCGCCTCTATAAATTTAACTTTTCAACCAGCGATTTTACAGCCGATACCGATTTCTCGAAATCCGCCTTTTCCTGCTCGTTTAAATTAAGCTCCACAATCTTCTCTACCCCGCCGCTGCCGAGCATTACAGGCACGCCCGTATAAATGCCGTTAGCTCCGTATTCGCCGTTAAGATACGCAGCGCATGGAAGCATACGCTTTTCATCAAAGAGAATCGCCTTCACCATCTGATATGTCGCTGCTGCAGGAGCGTAATAAGCGCTTCCTGTTTTTAAAAGCGCGACAATCTCCGCTCCCCCGTGTCTCGTCCTTTCTACAAGAGCATCTATTCTTTCCTTGCTTATAAGCTCTGTTATCGAAACGCCCTTAACCGTCGTAAACCTCGGCATCGGGACCATCAGGTCCCCGTGACCTCCGAGCACGAGGGCTTCGACGTCTTCAGGAGATACGTTCAATTCCCAGGCAACGAATGTCCTGAACCTTGCTGAATCGAGGATTCCGCCCATTCCCATTACTCTAAACGAATCAAAGCCGGATACCTTTAGGCTCACCTGCGCCATTACGTCCATTGGATTTGTAACGACTATTATCACCGCGTTGGGAGAAACCTTGGATGTCTTTTCCGTTACCTCCGATACAACCTTTGCATTGGCATTAAGCAGATCGTCCCTGCTCATTCCGGGCTTTCTCGGAAAGCCCGCGGTGATGACGATAACATCCGAATCGGCTGTGTGCGCGTAATCATTCGTGCCTACGATGGATGAAGACGAGCCCCACAAAGGACACGCCTCCGAAAGATCGAGCGCCTTTCCTTCCGGAACTCCGTCGGCAATATCGAAAAGCGCGACATCCGCGATCCCTGACTGCACGATCATCTGCGCGAGCGACGCGCCCACGTTCCCCGCACCTATAACAGAAACCTTCTTCTTCATTTATTTACCTCTCCTTAAAATATAACTGATTCTCACACCACAATATATACGGAAGGTGTGCTTTCAAAGACTTTATCTCAAGAACTCCAAATCAACATACGGTCTCCCGTCATCCGCATCAGTGGTTTCTATTTGAGTTAATCTTTTATCATCTTTCGTTAACACTGCGAATAGCACTTATAAAGGCTTTGAAGGCATGCCTGCCGTATATAAACTGCTTAGGCCTAACTATCCGCACATTCTGAACGGCTGCGATTTATCCTTGTTAAAGTTTTATTCAATGTCTCTATGTTTTCCACATTAAAAATCTTTGCGGAAGCCTCGATTCTCTTTATCAATCCTGAAAGAACTTTGCCGGGGCCTAATTCTATGAATGCATTCACCCCCGATGAGGAGATCGTCTTTACGCAGTCTTCCCACAAAACAGATTGGCTTAACTGCCTGACAAGCGACTTCCTTATTTCACCGGCATTTGATATGAACTTTGCCTCAACATTGTTCACAAAAGAAACCCCCGCATCCTTTATCTCGATCTTATTTAACTCATCTCCAAACTTCTTACCTGCCTCTTCCATCAATTTGCTGTGAGAAGGAACGCTCACGCTAAGCGGAAGAGCCCTCTTCGCGCCTTTTTCTTTAGCGAGCTTCGTTGCTTCTTCGACTGCCGCCCTTTCGCCTGATATAACGATCTGTCCCGGGCAGTTGTAATTGGCTGCGGACACGTAGCCTGTTTTAACGCTGCCGCAAACCTTATCGACAACTTTCCTATCGAGTCCGAGTATCGCGGCCATTAATCCCTTGCCTTCCGGCACCGCGTCCTGCATTATCCTGCCTCTGATCTCCGTAATTTTTACCGCGTCCTTAAACGATATGCTTCCGGCCGCGACAAGCGCCGAGTATTCTCCGAGGCTGTGTCCTGCAACGACAGACGGAGTGATGCCTTTTAATGTCAGAGCCTTATGCGCCGCGACGCTT
>JACREW010000044.1 GCA_016212685.1 Nitrospirota bacterium | reverse complement strand
GCCGAGTATGATCAACGGTACGTTTATTGCGGCAAGAACATCCTTCACGGTCTTCGCAGCATCCTCGGGAGAGCGGTTCTCCCTGTCCGGGTGCGTGCCGATAAGCCTCAGGGCTATCGCCTGAGCGTTTAATGTGTCCTGACAGTATTTCGCCCATGTTACGGGATCGTTGGAAACACCTTCATAAACCTTCTTGACCGTTTCCGGCCAATCGCCGGGCGGCACGTCCTGAATCTCGTAGGCTATCACCGGCCTGTGCGGTACGTTTCCTTCAAAGGAATGGAAAGGGAGAACATTTTCTCCGCCGAAGACAGCGGTTTTATCTGTCCCTATGGTAACTTCAAATACCTTGCCCGAGTACGTCTCCTTTGGTGCAGTGAAAGCCATGTCGTCCTCCTACATTTCTAAATATGAATGCGCATACAGAGTCTTGCCCATAATAACATCAAGCGTTTTTGTTATCTCCGCCATTTTTTGAGCATCGTCGATCTTTTTCCCTGCTATAACATCATCTATCAATTTCTTTTCCTGCACGGCTTCCGCCATCTCGTGCGCGTCGGCAATGGCGGCGGTCAATCCGGCGTTCATCAACATTATAAAATAATATTTGTTCAGAATCGGCCTGAGCGCCTTGGGGCATCCGTTGGATATATTGCTCAGTCCCACCACAGTCTTCATCGGCGGATCATTCATCTCCTGAAACATCTTTATAGCCTCGATAACCTTCAGCGCGTGATCCTGCGAGGTCGCAATCTGAAGCACCAGGGGGTCGAGGTAAATATCTTCGAGCGGCACGCCGTATTCCATCGCCCTCGCCATTATCTCAGCGGCAATCGCAGCCCTCTCCTCCGCGTCAGCGGGGAGACCGCCTTTGCCTACGGTCAGTCCGATTATCTGTGAATTGTATTTTGCAGCGAGTTCGAGGATCGGGAACCTTTCGGGATCATTGGATGTAGAGTTGATAAGAGGCCTTCCCCACTCGTTATTATGCACCTGCAGTCCCGCCTCCAATGCCTTGGAATTCGTAGTGTCCAGACAAACCGGAAGAGGCACCACCTCCTGAATGGTCGTAACCATCCACTGCATAAGCTCTTCTCCTCCGTCCTCTGCAGGTCCGATATTTGCATCGATCATACCCGAACCCTCTTTCCACTGCCGGGTAGCGATTTCCTGAATCGGGCACTTATCCCGCTTGAGCATTGCCTCCCTGACGCGCTTCGCAATAATGCTCAGTTTTTCTCCTATAATCAACATCTTTTTTCTCTCCTTTCGCTACAAAATGTAATGCCGGCGCTACAAAAGGTAAAAAATCGGATTAAGAACTAAAGTTTTTAAAAATAACACAAAATGCCCGCCAAGTAAAGAGATTCGCGTATTTGTTTATTTTATAAAGTCATAACGCAGCCGGCTTACGGTATTTGCAATGAATCGAGCACGCCGAACACTGTTTGCACGGATTTTGCGTCTTCAGGAAGTTCAAAGACAGGCTTACCCTCCAAATCGAATTTAAATATCATCTCATCTTGAGGTATAAACCCTGCAACTTTGATGCCGAACCCTTCCGCCATTTTCCCCAATTCATGCCCTTCATCCCCGACAACCCTGTTTATAACCAGTATTCTCCTGTCGATTTCGAGATTAAGTTCGTCCACAAGCTCGTTTATCCTCTTTGCCGTTTGCATCCCCTTGACGGTCGGATCGCTCACGATTATCAACAGATCGACCTTATGAGTCGTCCTTCTGCTCAAATGCTCCATCCCCGCCTCGTTGTCTATCACAACGTAAGGATATTTCTCGGACAAAATATCCGTATACTTTCTGATGATGTTATTCGCCGCGCAATAGCAGCCGGGACCCTCCGGCCTTCCCATGACCATGAGGTCAAAGCCATCTGCCTCTATAACGGACTGCTGCACCTGATAGTCGAACAACTGCTCCATGGACATGCCGCCCGGCCTGTCTCCGCCGCCCCTCACGGCCTGAAGCGACTCCTCGCGCAGTTTTCCTATGGTCGCGTGGATTTTAACTCCAAGCGCCTCATTAAGGCACGCGTTGCTGTCGGCATCAACCGCAAGAACAGGCCCGTTTCTTCTGCTCAAGAGATATTTCATGGTCAATCCGGCAAGACTCGTCTTTCCCGTGCCTCCCTTGCCCGCAAACGCAATAACAAATGCCATTTATTCAAACCTCCCTAAAATGCCTATCAACTCATCCATCCTGTTTATTATAACATCCGCGCCCTTCAATAACTCCAGCGGCCTATAGCCGTAAGTAACCGCAACGGTCTTTATTCCTGCGGCCTTACCGGCCTCTATGTCGTAATTGCTGTCCCCGACAATTACGGTTTCATCGGGAGTTGCGCCGAGTTTTTCCATAGCATATAAAAGCGGCACCGGAGAAGGTTTTCTCCCCGCAGTCGTATCGCTTCCGACAACGAGATCGAGATATTCCGAAATGCCGAGGTCATTTAGCGTTCTTTTTGAAAGAATTTCTCTTTTATTCGAGATCACGGCCTTTTTATGATTATTCAGTTTTTTTAATGTCTCTATGACCCCGGGATAGACCGTTGTATTGTCTATGAGATGGGCTGAATAATAATCGAGAAACCTTTCGGTCAGTATGTCTCTGTCCGCGCTTATGCCTTCCCTTTCGATTACCTTTTCCATGAGCCTCGTGATGCCTTCTCCAACAAGGCTTATGGTTTCCTGCGCGGTTATCGGTTTTCCACCGTAAGCCTCGACGGCGTAATTTATAGCGTTACATATATCAATGCTCGAATCGACGAGCGTTCCGTCGAGATCGAATATTATGAGTTTTACAGTCATTTATTAATGTAATTGAAAAGGCTCAAAAAGCTCAATATTTCCCTTGACTTTTGTCAAGCCAATTTAGAAATGTCCTATTTTTACCAATTTAGAAATGTCCGGTTTTATGCCGCTGCCTCCAAAGGAGGATTATTTATCATTGCCGCCGTTTTTCTATATGTCTTTCTCCATGGATGATCTATTGATGGAAT
>JACREW010000045.1 GCA_016212685.1 Nitrospirota bacterium | reverse complement strand
TATCAGATCGACATCTTTCTTCGTGTAAACACGCTGACCCGATTTGCTTTTTCTCGGACTAAGAAACGGGAATTCCGTTTCCCAGTACCGCAGGACATACGACTCAACGCCTACGATTCTGCTTACTTCTCCTATTTTGTAGAAAAGCTTTTCGGGGAAGAGTCTAAGCGGCTGCGGCGATCCTAATGCATCGTGCATATTTTAACGCTCTCTACGTATTCTCGATAACTTCCTTAAGCTGGTCGCTCGCCTTGAATGTCACAACCCTTCGGGGCGTAATCTCCACTTCTTCCTTCGTCTTCGGATTTCTCCCGACTCGGGCGCTTTTCTTCCTTACGTTAAATGTCCCGAAGCCGGAAATCTTGATCGATTCTCCGGCGATCAATGTCTGCTTGATAGTGTCGAAAACTTTTTCCACTATATCCTGCGCCTCGTTCTTCGGAAGCCCTACCCTTTCAAACACGAGATTTACGATATCGGCCTTTGTCATGTCTCCCTCTTAAATATCTAAAAAATGAACTTTATTGAATTTCATCAATTTTATATTACTATCTTGCCCAAATGTCAAGTATTTTTCGCTTTGCCTTGTTTGACTATCTCCAATATTTTTTGTTATCGTATTTAATCTTAATTACAAATTTTTCGTTCAGAGGCTTAAAACATGAAAGGCAAAGGCAAAACAAAGGCGGATAAAAACCTCTCGCAGAAAGAGGAAAGATTTCAGGGGATAAGAAAAAATCTTCTTCAACAGAAAGAACTTCTTCTCTCGGAGGCTGGAATAGCGTTAAACACCCTCCCGGATGAAACCCTATTTCCGGAACTCGGCGATCAGGCGTCCGCAGATATAGACAGAAATTTCATGCTGAGGCTGAAAGGAAGAGAAAGACAACTGCTCAAAAAAATAGACGAAGCATTGGAAAAAATAGAAAACGGCTCATACGGCGTCTGTGAAATATGCGGCGAAAATATAAATATAAAAAGGCTTGAGGCTCGGCCTGTGACGACCATGTGCATAGAGTGCAAGACCGAACAGGAAGAAGAAGAAAAACTGAGAGAAAAATAGGATGGATAACAACCTACAGCCTATTGCCCATTGCCTCCTGCCTGTCTTTTAACGATTCCCCCGTCGTATTAAAACAAAACGCCGTTATAAATATCGCCAGTCCGGGAAATATTACCATCCACGGCTCCGTAAGAATATACGCCCTGTTTGCGCTTATCATAGAACCCCATGTGGGAGCGGGCGGCTGCGCGCCGAGGCCTAAAAAGCTCAGAGTAGCTTCCGTAAGTACAAAACCTCCCATCTTAATGCCCATCATCACAAGGCCGAGAGGAACACAAAGCGGCGCGATGTGCAAAAGGAGTATCCGCAAATTGCCGCATCCGACCGCGCGCGCGGCATCCACGAAGGGCATATCTTTGACGGTCAATACATGGCCCCTTATCAACCGCGCAAATGACGTCCAGCTTACAACCGATATGGCAATCATAACCGTGTATATTCCCGGCGGCAAAACCACTGAAATGGCTATCGCCAAAAGTAGAGAAGGGAAAGAGAGGATAAAATCCGTTATTGACATCAAAACGGTATCGAGCCTCCCGCCGAAATACCCGGAAACAATCCCTACGAAAAAGCCTATAAAGGCTGAAACAAAGGCGGCGACAACCGCGACCCCGATGGATGCCTTTGCGCCGTAAACCACCCTCGCGAACATATCCCTGCCTTTGCTGTCGGTGCCGAAGGGATGATCTATGCCAGGCGGTCTTTTTATGGAATCGAGGTCTATTTTATTAGGGTCATAAATAGATAAAAACGGCGCGATAATGGATACGGCAAATAAGAGTATGATTATACCGCCGGGTAAAAACAACTTTAAATTATTTCTGAAACTCTGAACTCCAAACTCTAAACTATTAACGGTCTTTGGCATGGAGCCTTATCCTCGGATCGAGATAATGATACGCTATATCGGTTATCAGATTTACAAGCACGAAAACCGCGGTGCCGGTAATTATGCATCCTAATATCACCGGATAATCCCTCTTAATTATCCCCTCCATTGTGAACCTTCCCAGACCGTCCCATCCGAATATAGTTTCCGTAACTACGGCGCCGTTCAGATAACTGCCGAAATCGAGGCCGATGATGGTAACGATAGGAATAATCGCGTTCTTTAAAACATGTACCGAACTTATACTAAGAGATGAAAGCCCCTTGGCCTTTGCCGTGTTTATGTAAGGCATTTTCAGGATATCGGCAACAGTTGTCCTCGTAATCCTCGCAAGGGTAGCGGCAGCCGGAATGGCCAATGCCAAAGCCGGCAATACGAGAAATCTTATATCGCCGGTGCCGGACGGCGGGAACAGCTTTAATTTAAGGCTTAAAAGAAGCATTATCATTATCGCGCTCCAGAATACGGGTATGCTCAGACCGGCGAGCGAAACGGCATTCACGCATTTGTCGATAAGACCGTCTTTTCTATAGGCGGCTATAAAGCCGAGAGTTACGCCCGCTGGAACGGCTATAAGCGTGGCGACAAACGCAAGTGCGAGCGTATTCGGGAATTTCGCGGCAATGTCCTTAAGCACATCCCTGTTGGTGTAATACGACGTTCCGAAATTACCATGCATAAGCAGCTTCAGGTATCCCGCATACTGACGTATAAAGCCTTTATCGATGCCCATCTCCTTTTTTATATTCTCTATGATTTCCGGATGGGCTCGTTCTCCGGCAAGGCTCAACACAGGATCGCCGGGAAGCGCCTTAATAAGAAAAAACGCGCACAGCGTTATCCCGAATAAAAGAGGGATCAGAAGCAGTAGCCTTTTTAGAATATATTCCTTAATGTCCGGCCTCCGGTAAAAAATTCATCCGCACAGATCGTCGGCCTGTCTTTTTAAAGCCCTCACGTTATGGGCATCGAGGCCGCTCCTCTTAATGAAAACACTCTCATCCATATCGGCTATGTCCTGTACGAGGATTATATCGTTATGGAAAAGGGTTTCGAGGGAATTTCTTTTTACGGACGAAAGAACGGTTATGGGATAAAGCCTTTTTGCCTCTATCATCTCTTCGAGGCTGCCTGCATGGGGGTATTTCCAGCTTACTATTTTAAGTCCTACGCATTCCGCGTATTTTATTGCATCCGAAGTGCAGCGGGTATTGGTTACAAGCCATCCCTGATCGACCTTAGCTCCGTTGGATTCAAATGCCTTTCTTATATCCATAAATCTCGAATGGACGTAAAGCGCGACCTTAACATCCGCAGGCTTTCCGCCGTTGCTGTGATATTTGCACTCTATGACAAAACGCTCATCGCCCTTACCGGCAAAGACATCCACCTCGTGACTTACGCACCAGCCTTCTACAATACGGTTCAGTTCTACCGAGTAACCGTAATTTTTCAGGATTTTCCCGAAGTACTTTTCAAACGGATAGCCTGATGGACCGAGGTCGGCAATAGCCTTCTTTATGGAATACCTCATGCCCGAGGCATGGTTATACTGCCTTAAAAGCCTCTTTGCCATTTTAAAGATATGTTTCGTGTGAGTGGAAGGCGTTATCTGTATCTCGACTTTCTTCGCTATGTCAAGCGCCGCGTCTTCGGACGCCCCAGACCGCATAAGGGAATCGACGAGCTTCCGCCTGTCGAACTCCTCGACAAGCCCTGATGCCTTTATTATCATTGCCGCCATCGGAAGGATTTTACACTATTTTCGGATTACCTTTCTATCCTTACATCCATGCCCTTATCCATAGTGTAAATAGGATAAACCTTATATCCCCTTATCCACGGCTGGGTTACGAGAAAATCCGTCCGGTGCCAAAAAGAGACCCACGGAGATTCTTTTATGATTATTTCCTCGGCCTTGCGATAAAACCGGTTCCTGTCTTTCTCGTTCAGCGCATTCTGCCCCTGCTCTATCAGAAAATCCGCTTCCTTGTTCGCATATCTCGTCCTGTTGCCTGCCGAGCCGAAATTTGAGGAATGAAAGAGCGGGAACAGAAAATTTTCCGCATCAGGATAATCCGCCCACCAGCTCAGCCAGAACATATCCGCCTCTCCCTTGTTGATCGCGTCCTTGTATGCGCTCCATTCAAGCTGCTTTATATCGACGGCAATGCCTGCCGATAAAAGGTAAGATTGAATAATCTCCGCAAGGTCGACCACGTCCTGATCCGCTGTAACATACATCTTTGCCTTTATGCCCGACATGCCTTCGCGTTTGATAATCTCCTTGGCCTTCAGGGAATCATAATTAATAACAAGATTCTCATTTTCGCCTTGACCGTTGACCCTTGACCCTTGACCCCTTTCTCTTATCTTCCACTTTCTGAGCAAATCCGGCACAGGGCCTTGCGCCGGCCTTCCCCTGTTTTCATAAAACGTTTCGAGGATCTTTTTCCTGTCTATCGCATACGAGACAGCCTTTCTGAGGTTTGCGTTATCAAAAGGAGGCCTCGATGAGTTCATTCCTAAATAATAGGTATTAAGACCCTTCATAGAAATTATGCGGCTGCTCCAATGTTTGTCTTTTTTGAACTTCGAGTATGCCGAGGCAGGGAGTGAAATAACATCGAGGTTGCCGAGTTCGAATTCGGTAACCGCAGTAAGGTCTTCCGGAATTATTTTATAAACTATGCCTTTGACCTTTACATTCCCGCCTAAATATTTTTCATTCCTCTCAAGAATCAGTTCCCTGTTATGAAGCCATTTTTTTAGGATGAACGGCCCTGTGCCTTTATCTATGTCTTCTTTCGGAATAACATAGGCAGGCGTCATTGTGAGCATGCTTAAAAACGGGGAAAACGGCCTTTTGAGCTTAATCTCAAACGTATAACCGTCTATGACCTTAAATCCTTTAACTTCCCGCGTTATCCTCTTTTGAAATTCTTTTGCTCCCTCGACCTTGTCAAAAACCCATGTGTTGGGCGACTTTGTTTTGGGATTCAGAACTCGCTCAAATGCATATTTGAAATCCTGCGCCTTAACCTCTCTTCCGTTTATAAAACTGACGCCTTTTTTAATATAAAACCTGTATCTCAGGCCGTCCTTCGATACCTCCCATTTTTCGGCTATATCCGGGACTATTTCGAGGTCATCATTTAATTTTACAAGGCCGTTAAAAAGCTTGGCTGCGATGGACGCCCCGGACACATCGGTGATAAGCGCAGGATCGAGGGTGGTGGGGTTCGCATTCAGCCTGTAATAAACATAACCGTCGAGACGGTTAGAAGGAGAACAGGAAAAAAGCAAAACTATTAAGATAGCACAAAGATGAAAAAGGATACGACGATTTTGATCTTGCGTATACTCCAGACTTAAAGCTCCTCTTCTATCAATTTCTCCATCTGCTCGGAATGAACTTTGAGATGCGTAATAGATGCGGAGAGTTCGCCGAGCATATCTTCCATCTGTTCTTCTGTTAAAGCCTCCAGCTTTAATCCCTCAATGAGTTTCACTGCATTCAAACATTCTTCCTGATACTCGTTCAAAAGAGCCAGCAGTGTCTTATTAACTTTCGCCTTTCTACATACCAATGCTTTCATTTTTCCAACCTCTTTAATACTCTCAATAGATTCTCTTTAAAAGCCCTAATCTCCGCTT
>JACREW010000051.1 GCA_016212685.1 Nitrospirota bacterium | reverse complement strand
GGTAGCGGATAAAATCATATCATTCTTTGCCGAGCACAGGTCTCCTCCGACAAGTTTCATGCCGTACATATCCATTGCCTTTGAAATCCCTTCATACATATCCCAAAACATCTTTTCGTCCGCATCGTTTTTCAACGCGATATTGAGGAATAGATATTTCGGCCTTCCTCCCATTGCCGTAATGTCGCTCACATTTACCGACACCAGCTTAAAGCCGAGTTGAAAAGGCGGGGTAAAGCTCAAGTCAAAATGGATCCCCTCGTTCATCATATCCGTCGTAACGAGGATGTTTTCTTTTTGAGGGGCGAGGACGGCGGCATCGTCTCCGATGCCGAGGATGATGCCGCTGTCTTCGGTTTTAAACCTTTTTCTTACTTCTTGGAGAAGTTTTAGTTCTCCTATTTTTTGAAGCTTCATTTTTTCCATCGCCTACCGCAATCTTTAAAACGTCGTCCATCGTCTCTGCGAGAATAAAGTTCATGCCTTCCTTAACATACTTTGGAAGGTCTTCGAGGTCCTTTTTATTTCTGTGAGGGATTATTACCGTTTTTATCCCCATGCGCTTGGCGGCGAGTGTTTTTTCCTTAAGCCCGCCTATGGGGAGAACCTTTCCTCTCAGCGTTACCTCTCCCGTCATTGCAACATTCTTTTTCACGGGCTTGCCGGTAAGCGCCGAAGCTATGGCGGTAGCCATTGTTATGCCCGCTGAAGGCCCGTCTTTCGGGATTGCGCCTGCCGGGACATGGATATGGAGATCGGTCTTCGAAAAAGTATCGTCGCTTATTTTCAGTTTTTTGGCTTTTGACCTGATATAGCTTAACGCGGCCTGCGCGGATTCTTTCATAACGTCGCCCAATTGTCCTGTCAGGGTAAGACTGCCTTTGCCCTTCATAATGGTCGCTTCGATATATATAATATCCCCTCCGGCCTCTGTCCACGCAAGGCCTGTGGCGACGCCTATCTCGCTCTTCTTCATCTCTTCTTCCGGCAGATATTTTAGAACTCCGAGGTATTTATAAAGATTCCCCGCGGTAACATTGAACCGTTTTGCCTTTCCCTCGGCAACCTGTTTTGCAATTTTTCTGCAAAGGTTTGCGATCTCGCGCTCAAGATTTCTGACCCCGGCCTCCCGCGTATAATGGGATATTATCTGTTTCGTAGCCGAATCGTTTAACGTTAATATCTTTGTTGTTATACCGTGTTCTTCGAGTTGTTTCGGTATAAGATATTTTTTCGCTATCTCCAGCTTTTCCTCTTCGGTATAACCGGAAAGATAGAGTATCTCCATCCTGTCTCTCAATGGCCCGGGTATTGTGTCCGTAAGATTTCCTGTCGTTATGAACATGACGTTCGACAGGTCGAAGGGCACCGCCAGATAGTGGTCCATGAAGGAATTGTTCTGTTCCGGGTCGAGCACCTCGAGGAGCGCGGAAGATGGGTCTCCCCTGAAGTCCATGCCTATCTTGTCCACTTCGTCGAGCATGAATACGGGATTGTTCGTTCCCGCGTTCTTTATTCCCTGTATTATCCTGCCGGGAAGGGAGCCGACATATGTCCTTCTGTGTCCCCTGATTTCCGCTTCGTCCCGGACTCCTCCCAGGGACATCCTTACGAATTCCCGTCCGAGGGATCGCGCTATGGAACGTCCGAGGGAGGTCTTTCCGACTCCCGGAGGGCCTATAAAACAGAGGATGGGGCCTTTCATTTTTTCTTTGAGCTTTTTTACGCTCAGGTATTCGAGTATCCTCTCCTTTATTTTTTCGAGGTCATAATGGTCTTCGTTTAAGATCTTCTCGGCTGTTTTTATATCCAGTTGGTCTTTGGTGTTTTTGGACCACGGGATCTCGGTAAGCCATTCGATGTATGTCCTTATAGTTCCGGCCTCTGCGCTGTCAGGATGCATTTTTTCGAGGCGCTTTATTTGTTTTTCGGCCTCTTTCATGACCTTCTCCGGCATCTTGGCTTCTTCTATTTTTTTCCTGAACTCTCTTGCTTCTTCGGCGCGTTCGTCTATGTCCCCGAGTTCTCTTTGTATCGCCTTGAGCTGTTCGCGCAGGAAGTATTCCCGCTGGGTCTTGTCTATTTCACCGCGCGCCTCGGTCTGTATTTTCTGCTGAATGGTCAAAAGCTGTATCTCCCGCGAGAGTATTTCGCTTATCTTTCTCAGCCGATCGATGGGATCGGGCATCTCGAGTATCTCCTGCGCCTGATCGGTCTTAAGCCCTAAATTGGATGCTATAAGGTCCGCAAGCCTTCCGGGTTCATCGATGTTCTCTATAACGACCATCACATCGGGCAGCATTGTCCTGCCGAGAGATACCACCTTGTCCATCTGCTCCTTCACGTTTCTTATCAATGCCTCGTTTTCGAGGGTCATCTCCACCGGCTTTTCTTCAGCCGTTTTTTCTATTTTGGCCATAAAGAAAGGCTCATGCTGGGAGAACTTTACTACCTGCGCCTTGCTCAATCCCTGCGCTAAGATTTTCACGCGTCCGTCGGGCAACTTGAGCATCCTCATGATCATACAGACGGTTCCCGTCGAATATAGGTCGTTCGGAGAAGGCGACTCTATGTTCAGGTCTTTCTGGGTAAGCAGCAGTATCATCCTGTTGGTGTTCAGGGAATGGTCGATGGCCTTTATGGACACGTCCCTGCCCACGAAGAGGGGCAATATCATATAGGGAAACACGACAATATCCCTTGCAGGCAGCACCGGCAGGGTATCCGGAATCTCTATCTGTTCTTTATCACTGTTTTTATCGGCTTCAGCCATTATTCATCTCCTCCAGAATTGAGTCGGGAGTTAAAGAGTTGCGGATCCTCCACCCCTGAACTCCTGAACTATTTTCTATCTATTTTTATTTTTATTAATTTGCCTTTTAGTTTCGGAAATTTTATTGTCATAACGCCGTTTTCATAAATCGCATCTCCAGCCACGGTATTTACGTTAATCGGTATTTTAACTACGCGTCTGAAATCCTTTGCGCCTCTCTCCATGCAGAGATATCTTGTGTCACCCGATGCCGATTTTTCATCGATATCCCTCGCACCCTCGATTATCAACAGGTCTTCATAGACTTTTATCGAAACATTCGCAGGCTCTATTCCGGGCAGATCGACCTCGAATACGAGGGCGTCATCGGTCTCGTAAAGGTCTATAAGAGGCCCCCCGCAGGTCTCAGCCTCGTAAAAGAATAACCCTTTTAAAACACTTTTCATATCAGTGGCTTTATTTTTTCTATAAGATAGTTCTTAAAGTCCTCTGATAATTCTTTGTTTTTGAGAGCGAAGTCAACAGTCGCTTCTAAATACCCCAGTTTATCGCCCGCGTCATACCGCTTCCTGCCTTCTATAAGATAACCGTAAATGGGCGCCTTCTTTAAAAGCCTCCTTAACGCGTCCGTAAGCTGTATCTCGCCTCCGGCGCCTGCTTCCTGTTTTTCGAGGATTCCGAATATCTCCGGAGTTAGTATGTATCTTCCTATTATAGCCAAATTCGACGGGGATTTCTCCGGTTTCGGCTTTTCTATAAGATTGTTGATCTTATATACATTACCATCGGATTTTCCGTCGATGATACCGTAGCGATGGACCTCGGACAGGGGCACTTCTTCAAGCGCTATCACCGGGCACTTCTTTTTTTCGTAGATCTTTATCATCTCTTTTAAAAGCGGATATTCAGGGTCTATCACGTCATCGCTCAGAATAACCGCAAACGGTTCGTCTTTTACAAACGGCTTTGCGCACAATATTGCGTGGCCGAGACCGAGAGGAGTCCGCTGCCGTATGTAAGCAAGGTTGATATGGTTGAGTTTATTGAGTTCTGCCAGTATCTTCTCTTTTCCTGATGTTCTGAGCTTTTCCTCCAAACGGTATGCCGTATCGAAATGATCTTCGATTGCCCTCTTGTATTTCCCTGTGATAATAATAAAGTCCTCTATGCCGCATGCGATGGATTCTTCGACCGCATACTGGATCAGCGGTTTGTCAACGATTGGAAGCATCTCTTTTGGCGATGCCTTTGTAGCAGGTAGAAATCTCGTGCCGAGACCCGCTGCAGGGAGAATAGCTTTTTTGATGCTGGTTTTCATGTCAATCTCCACATTAGATAAAATCACAAATCCAGTTTTATTTGGTGCCGGAGACGAGACTCGAACTCGTACAGAGCAAGCTCCGAGGGATTTTAAGTCCCTTGCGTCTGCCAATTCCGCCACTCCGGCAATAATTGAATAAGATACTAAAAACCAAGGATAAAGTGCAACTTGACTAATCGTATAAATACTTTTTAAGGCAATGCAGGCACGACTTCTCATACGAGCCATTGGCAAAGCCTTTATCAATGCGATAAGATTATTAAATGCCTGTTTTCAGTAGTGTCCGGTTAAGAACCGAATAGATCCAATTGGTTACAATTCGGTTCAGTGTTCATACTGTAATCCGCCCTCGCAAATGCTTGCTGCAAGGGCATCTTCTCGAAAGCCGCAACCGACAAAATCTGTAATAATG
>JACREW010000050.1 GCA_016212685.1 Nitrospirota bacterium | reverse complement strand
GAGAATGGCGGACAATACACTCATGGGGCGATCTGGACAGCGATGGCATTTGCTGCATTGGGCGACAACCGGCGCGCGTGGGAACTGCTGACAATAATCAACCCGTTAAACCACGGGAGAACTCCGGAAGGAATTGAAACCTACAAAGTAGAACCGTACGTTGTCGCAGCCGATGTATATGCAGTCTCACCACACATTGGCCGTGGTGGATGGACCTGGTACACGGGCTCGGCCGGCTGGATGTACCGGCTTATCGTGGAATCACTCCTGGGGCTGAGGCTTGAGGTAGACAAACTGCGTTTCGAGCCGTGCCTCCCCGCGGATTGGGAGATGTTCAAGGTGCATTACCGATACAGAAAAACTCTCTATCATATCACTGTCCGGCAAACACCCGCCGCCAATAATAAGATGATCGGCGAGACGAGTGTGACCATCGATGGCGTTGAGCGACACGACAAGGCTATTCCCCTCGTTGATGACCGTCAGGAACACTCGGTAGAGGTGAGGATACAGGTTGCAACTCGACGCTTTACGCTATAACGCTATTGACTTCTCATAAATCCTGTACTTCTTATACAGCTTTCCCTCTACCATCTCCGAAATCCTTATTACAGGGATATTGTCTTCAAGTATCCACGAAAATTCAACCCGCTTGTAATTTCCGTTTTTTATCCCTTTAAATCCATATCTGAGAAGCAGGGCGTCAACCCCCCTGTTTCTGTATTCCGGCTTAATTCCCAAAAGAAGCAGTCTGAGGTCCTGAATCTTTCTTGAATAATAAAGCGCCTTGAGGATAGACACAGGGTTAAGCCTGCCGTTCATCTTTTTCAAAACAAAATTATAATCCGGTATCAGTCCAAGAAAGCCGACCTGCTCGCCGTCTTTTTCCGCAATGAGCGTCAGTTCAGGGACAGCGATAGGCTTAAGCTTTCCTGCGTTGTAAGCAAGCTCCTCATCGGAAAGAGGGACAAATCCCCAATTCCCTTGCCATGCCGAATTATAGAGTCTTTGAAACGCCTGCATGTCCGTCATAAAATTCTTTTTGTCGATGTGCCTGACACTAATTCCCCTCCTCTCTGCCAGTGCAGCCACCCTTAAAACCTTTTCAGGCAATCTCTCCTTGGTATGATAAATAAAGGCGTAGAGGTCTTTTGATTTGACCATTCCATAAGCATCCATCAAGTCATTGTAATAAGGCGGATTGTAAGGCATCATCAGCATGGGAGAACTGTCGAATCCTTCAATCAGAAATCCGCATTCCTCATTTGTCGAAAAATTCATAGGGCCGCGCATAATATCCATGCCCTGACCTTTTAATTCATCACGCACCTTATTTAACAATGCATCAGAAACTTCACGGTCGTTAATGCATTCAAAAAATCCGAAAAACCCGGCCTTTTCGTTATGCAGCCTGATATGTTGAGGATTTATAATTGATGCTATGCGGCCGGCAATATTCCCGTCTTTCACTGCCAGAAAAAATTTTACATCCGCGTGTCTTAAAAATGGATTTTTATCCGAAAAATGGCTTTTCATGTCCCATGTCAATTGAGGGACATAAAGGTTGTCATTTTTGTAGAGGTCAAGCGGAAATTTTATAAAGGCATGGAGATCCGATTTTGTTTTGGCTTCTATTATCTCCACTTATATTTATATCAGACCCAATGCCTTGCCGACCTTCTTGAACGCGTCAAGCACCTTATCGAGCTGTTCATCCGTATGCGTGGCCATGTAACTCGTCCTTATAAGCGCCTTGCCGGGCGGCACCGCAGGAGAGACGGCAACATTGGCGAACACGCCCTCTTCCTGAAGCATCATTACGAATTTAAAGGCGATCTCGTCCTCTCCGACAATAATCGGAATAATCGGCGTCTCGCTCGGCCCTAAATCAAAACCGAGTTCTTTAAAACCTTTAAGCATTTTATGCGTATTCTTCCAGAGCCGTTCTATCCTTTCAGGCTCGTTCTCTATTATGTCTACCGCAGCGCTGACGGACGCTATGGATGCCGGCGGCGGGCTCGCGCTGAATATCAATGCCCTCGCGAAATGTTTTATATAATGAATGACATCCGCATCTCCGGCGATGAATCCGCCTATGGATGCGAGCGACTTGCTGTATGTTCCCATTATCAAATCGACCTCTTGTTCCAGACCGAAATGCTCCGCAGTGCCCCTTCCTGTCTTGCCCAAAACGCCGATGCCGTGGGCATCGTCAACAAGAAGCCTTGCCCCGTATTTCTTCGTTATCTTCAGCGCTTCGGGGAGCTTGATAATATCTCCTTCCATGCTGAAGACGCCGTCGACCACAACAAGTTTTCCCCTGCCGTTATTATCATTGAGGACCCTTTCGAAGTCGGCCATGTCGTTGTGTTTGAATCTCTTGACTTCACCGTAAGAAAGCCTGCATCCGTCAACGATGCTGGCGTGGTCCATCTTGTCTATAACGACAACGTCGTCCTTTCCCACAATGGCCGAGATTACGCCTAAATTAACCTGAAAACCCGTGGAGAACACGAGGGCGGCCTCTTTTCTCATAAAACGCGCCAACTTTTCTTCGAGATTAACGTGGAGATCGAGAGTGCCGTTGAGGAATCTTGAGCCGGCGCAGCCGGTCCCGTATTTCTTCACTGCCTCGACAGCGGCCTCTTTGACCCTCGGATGGTTGGTAAGTCCGAGGTAATTGTTCGAGCCGACCATTATCATTCGTTTTCCGTTCATTACCACTTCGGGGTCCTGCGCGCTCTCTATCATTCTGAAAAAAGGATAAATACCCGCCTTCTGCAATTCTTTGGCAGCGTTGAACCTGAAACATTTTTCGAATATATCTGTTTTTTGTTTTCTCTGTTCTTTATTCTTTTCTTTCATAGCCATCGGTGTATCCTGTACCAGTCTGCCGTCCATTGCGCTCCTTCCTTTATTTTTATCTTGGGTTCAAACTTCAGCTTTGTCGCGGCCTTTGACGCGTCGCAAACCCAGTACGCATGCCTCATCTCTTTAATCTTGTCCGAATTGATTATATTTACGCCTCTTAGTTTCTCAGAGAGCATGCCCAACAAAGGCATGACAAACTTCGGTATTGTTAACTTCACCGGCCTCCGCTGAAGCGCATCGGATATGGCAGTAATAATATCATCGGTGGAATAAATATTACCATCCGACATGAAAAAAATCTCCCCCTCCGCCTCCTTGCTCAAGGCAGAGCGTATTATACCATTTATCAAATCTTCAACGTAAAGAAAAGAATAATAACACCTACCCCAATATGGAACGACGCCTGATTTTATCATCTTGAAAAAGACGAGCAGATCCCTGTCCCTCGGCCCGTAAACTGCAGGGGGCCTGATAACGGTAACCGGAATATTTTTTCCGTTCGCTGTGACTATCTTTTCCCCTTCAAGTTTTGTTTTTCCGTAAACGGATACAGGCATCGGTTCGCAGTCTTCCTTGAGAGGCTTGCCGTCATAGCTCGGCCCCGCAGCGGCAAGGCTGCTCAGATAAACAAAGCGTTTAATATCCGGGGTGTTTTCGACAACGGCTCTTACAATATTTTCCGTGCCTTTGAAATTGGCGTTATAATAATCTTCTTCCGAGCATGCCTTTGTCAGCCCTGCGAGATGAAAGACATAATCAACGCCTTTAACGGCGTCTATAAGAGAATCTCTGTCCGTGCAGTCTCCTTTCACGATTTTGACATTCATATCTTCAAGAAATCTTAACCGCGACCTGTTTCTTACAAGACATTTGACATTGAATCCCTCTCTAATGAGGGCAGCCGCAAGATGACTACCTATAAAACCTGTTGCGCCCGTAACCAGCGCCCTCATTCAGCTATCCTTACTTTGACTCTGAGCCCTTTGACAGCCTCCACGACCACCCTTGCATCCTTATGTATTAAAGCATCCGAATATGCGCACCAGTATTCGCCGTGCACGACTGCCGTTCCGCCGCTGTGCGTAATATCGGTCTTCGCTATCCCTTCCAGCCCTATAAGGCCTTCCGAACCGGTAATGGGTTTTCTCTTATACGCATTATACGCGAGCCTGAAAGTCAGCACAAAAAACAAGGCTGTGACAACGGCTGCGGGAATTATCACGGAAAGTGAAAGTTTAAAAAAGGGCAGCGGAGATTCAAACAGCATCAGCGACCCCAGAATAATCGATATTATGCCTCCTACGGTCAGCATACCGTACGATGTAACCTTTACTTCGAGAATGAACAGGATAAGCCCTATGATAATAAGGAGAACGCCCGCATAGTTTACCGGAAGCGTCTGGAACGAATAAAATGCGAGCACAAGGCATATGCCCCCGACAACGCCGGGGAATATCGCGCCCGGATTGGTCAGCTCAAAAAACAGGCCGTAAAAACCGAGCATCATAAGTATATAAGCTACATTGGGATCGCTTATTAAATTTAAGATTTTATGCCTCAATCCCATCTCATGCCTGACGGTTTTAGCGCCCTCCGTCTTCAATGTCTTTTCGCCGTAAGGGGTCCTTACTTTTCTGCCGTCTATCTCCGAAAGCAGGGAGTTCAAGTCATTTGCGACAATGTCGATGATATTATTCTTCAAAGCCTCGGTCTCTGTGGCGGAAACGCTCTTTCGAACAGCGTCCTCAGCCCACTTCATATTCCTGCCGCGCTGTTCCGCTATGGATTTGATATATGCCGCCGCGTCGTTTGTAGCCTTCTCCGCTATTGTTTTATCCATCTTCTCGCCGATTGCGACCGGATGGGCCGCGCCTATATTAGTGCCGGGCGACATTGCGGCAACATGAGCGGCCATTGTGATAAAAACACCTGCCGACGCAGACCGCGCTCCGCCGGGAGAGACATAGATTATAACCGGAACATTGCTTCCTATAATATCCTTAACTATACTCCGCATAGATGTATCGAGGCCGCCGGGCGTGTCGAGTTCGATAACCAGCGCCTCCGCATTCATTTCGGATGCCTTTTTTATGGATTTGCCGATATATTCCGCCGCAACCGGATTGATGACGCCGTTTACGGTAATGACGAGCACTTCGGATTTCTTGTTTTCACCGGATAAGGAAGACGCAAGATGCAGGAATATCGAAAGAATGACAACGGCAAGAAATACTAATCTCTTACGCATATGACATTATAACACGAACATCTCAGTGATAAACCACTATCAGAACAAACCCGGCGAGCATCAAAACAGTGCCGAGCAATCTTTCCTTTATAGCGGACTCTTTAAAGAACATATATCCGTAAAAAACTCCTATCAGCAGGCTCAGTCTCTTCACGGAAATCATATACGCGACCTTGGTCATGCTCATCGCTATCATGTGGGAGATTATCATAACGGAGTGAAGCATTCCCGGCAGGATCGAAGACCTTATCGCGCCGTTACGGAATGCCGCATTAATCTCACTCCTGCCTTTATATAAAGCTATAGGAGCAAACACCAAGACAATCGTAGTAATATATGTCGCGCCGAAAAATATCGGTGACGAATGTTCGATAGCCCTCTTGCCGAGTGACGAGGTAAAGCTGAAGATAAGGGCTACTATTATCATATAAACCGATCCCTTCTCTCTCCTGATCGCGGCAAAAGGTTCAAGAATGCCTTTTTTGAAGTCCTTAATATTCAGAGTATAACCGCCGGCTGCTATAAGAAATACGCCGACAGCGCCTGAAAGCGATATCTTCTCTCCGATAAGAATATACGGGACAATGATGAGAAAAATCGGCGTAAGCGAAAGGAAAGGAAGCGTAAGGCTCAACGGCGAAAGCTTTAAAGCCTTTATATAAAAGATCATAGCGATTATCTCAAGCGGCAATGCGCTTAAAAAGGCTATATAAAAGTCCTTATCAAGCGCGGGAACCGGAATAAAAAGCAGGGATATAAAAAGCGCGGGCAGCGCGCACGAAAGCCGCAGCCATGCGATGAGATACTCGTTATGAATCGACAGCGCCTTTTTTGTAAGCGCGTCGCTCGTGGCGAGCGTAAAGGCGGCGATAAGGGCGTATAATACCCAAAGATTTTCCATCTATTCATTTTAACTTAGAACATATAATAAAATAACCGTCAGAACCGGTAGGGCACAGTATTTCCGCTCATTCTCGACGGACATCCCTGTCCGTCTCCGAGGCACCGGCTCAGTTTCGACATCACGGCGAAACTTCGAGCCGCTGAAACCGCTACAATACAATGCCCTGCCGACTCCGCACAATTAAAATATTAAAAAGGCAGGGCAGGTGTGCGGAAAAAGACTTTATCCACAGGAGATCGAACCACATTGTCTTGTTCCCGTCATCCGCTTCGGTGCTTACCCCATAAGTAAACATTTGTAATCTTTGATATGCGCTTGAGGGATGCTTATAAAGGCTTTTGGAGCATGCCTGCCCTGCAGAATCATTGCGAATTATGATTTATGGTCTTTCTGCGGGAAATTATTTTTCAAAATGTGTAAAATAATAGCTCGTTATTTTAACAATCGTATAAACACCATATAATGGAGGCAGAGATGATAAAAATTTATTACGACAAGGACGCAAAATTAAGCGCGCTTAAAAAGAAGAAGATCGTGATCATGGGATACGGCAGTCAGGGGCACGCCCATGCGAACAATTTGAAAGAGAGCGGAATGGATGTAACCATAGGCATCAGAAAGGGATCGAGCTGGGACAAGGCGGCAAAGGCGGGCTTCAAGGTAATGACCCCTGCCGCGGCTGCTAAAATAGCGGATGTGATAATGATACTCCTTCCCGACGAATTTCAGGCGGACGTATATAAAAGCGAGATCGCGCCGAACATGAAAAAAGGCGTTTATCTTGCGTTCGCTCACGGCTTTAACATTCACTTCGGACAGATAGTTCCTCCGGCTGACGCCAATGTATTCATGGCCGCTCCTAAAGGCCCCGGACATCTTGTCCGTTCCGAATACACAAAAGGAAGCGGCGTTCCATGTCTTATAGCGATATATCAGGACCCTTCAAAAAACACAAAAGAAATAGCGCTCGCATACGCGTCCGCAATCGGCGGCGGCAGGGCCGGAACAATAGAAACAAACTTCAGGGAAGAAACCGAAACAGACCTGTTCGGTGAGCAGGCGGTTCTCTGCGGCGGAGTATCGGCGCTTATTCAGGCAGGCTTTGAGACCCTTGTTGAAGCGGGCTATGCGCCGGAAATGGCTTATTTCGAGTGCCTGCATGAAGTTAAGCTCATCGTTGATCTTATTTATGAAGGCGGCATCTCCAACATGAGATATTCCATAAGCAATACAGCGCAGTATGGAGACCTCACAAGAGGTCCTCGCGTAATCACTGATGAGACAAAGAAGGAAATGAAAAAGATTCTTACCGAGATTCAGGACGGTGTATTCGCCCGCGAATGGATGCTCGAGTGCAGGGCGAACAAACCTGTATTCAATGCGCTGACCAAAAAGGGCGCAGAACATCAGATAGAAGAGGTCGGAGGAAAACTCAGGGCAATGATGCCTTGGCTCAAGAAGGGCAAGCTCGTGGATAAATCGAAGGCCTAAGTGCAGTAACGAGGGATTTAAGCCGCCAGTGAACAGGCCACTGAAAACCAAAACAGGTTATCACTGGTCGGCTTGAAAGTTTTGTTGTGCAAAGTCTTGTTTCCCTTTTTCATTTTTAGTTGCTTTGAGAACTGCTTCACCGACGGGAGGAAAAGTAACTCGACCTCTCCAGTCCAATTCTGTTAAGACAACTCCCTCATTAATTCCGACTTTAAAATATTCAAATTTTTCGTCATGTAGTATTAAGTTCCGAATGCCTTCAATAAGTTTTTCGGCTTGATTACGACTTGCAGAATGCTTAGATCTGAAAAATACGAGATATGCCGATGGGGTTAGGAGTTCCCAATAGTCAGGACAGCAATCCTCGATCAAATTGACGACGATTGGATTATGGTATTCATTCATTGTAAGACCTGTTGAAATAGCAACGATAATAAAGTTCTCTTTAACGGCTTTTCTAAATAGTTGTCTTATCTTCATTATTTATTATGGGTCTTCGCGTAATCGTGTGGGTAGTTTTGAGCACTTTCCTATATCTCCGGCAACATACAAGTCAGTATTTTCAGCCTCAGATACTCCTCATCACGTAACCCATACGCCCGTCTCTGCATAACCCTAATCTTGTT